>JAACDH010000121.1 GCA_009936995.1 Rhodobacterales bacterium | reverse complement strand
TCGCCAACCACGATGACGAGGCCAACGACCCGCCCCCCGTCACCCCTGCGGGCACCACCACCACCACCACGTCTGAAATCGAGCCCCCGGACACCCAAACGACCCCAGGAGGAGCCGACATCGAGATCGTCGATATTGAAGGGTCAAACGGCATCGATCGCTGCGGCTGTAGCACCTCATCCGGACCGGCAGCGCTCTGGGTATTGTCCCTGTTTCCCCTACTGCTTCGTCGACGTCGGAACTAGGCCACCCGCAGCGTATCAATGGGCGCAGGTGTCCCCACCATGACCCCAGGACAAGTGAGGATCCATGATGCGCCCGCGTCATGCTGAGCTACGGTAAATGCGCGACATCACTGTTTGGCCATAAGACTTCCCTTCATGCGACCCCTCAGATCATGACGTGGAAAGCCATGTTGCGACGGGTTCTGTACACCCCCGCCTACGTCTTTGACGGCGCTTGCGGAGTACTCTACAGCAAGGTCCGCTGCGCGCTTATTCGATCCACAGCCAATCTGCTGCGCGACGAAATGGCCGGCTGCTCCCAATGTAATTAGCCACTCTGCGCCATTCGGAGTTACCGTCCTTAGCACTGGAGACCGCATGCCCATCTTCGCGCTCGTTCTGACAATGCTCGGTTGTGTGCCCGCCCCACCGCTCACCGGGGCCGGCGTCGACACCGGAACCGACGGGCCTTGCGCGGAAAAGTCCATCCAAATCAGCTCGGCCGCTGAACCCAGTATCGCCCTAGCGAGCGGCGCCAATCTACAGATGACCCACGGTCCCGCAGGCGGCTGGGTCCTCGAGATCGCATTCGTGGTCACCGGATTGTCCGACACGGTGAGCGTAAGCGGCTCGGTGTCACGCACCGACACCAGCAGCCAAATCTCCCAGACCGCGGACCCCGCCTTTTACCAGGTCACCGAATACTCCGACGACACCTGTTCCGGTTCGCCCACAGAACACCGACTTCTCTTGGACCACACCAGCGGAACCCTGTCCCCCGAGGCCTGGGTCTGCGACCTCGAAGACGTGGAGTTGGCCCTGTGCCTGGATATTGGACCGGTCGAAGGTCCTCGTTCCCATGTGACCCAGTGTTTTGCGGTCGTGGCGACGCTAGACCCAATAGACGTGAGTACCTGCGCGGCGCTGTAGCGTCTCACGCCGCCAAGTCCAACTCCGTCATCTTGTACTCGGCCGCAGCGCACCAAATCACGCCCTGCCGACGAAGCCTTTGGTGTACAAAGACCTCCTGATGCTGGAGACCCCACATGCGAATACTGACCCTGCTCGTCCTCACCGCTTGCGGTCAAGAACCTTCCGAACCCATCCCCCAGGTAGACGTCTTCTCGGCCAACGCGCTGCGGGCCGAAGTCAGCCTGTTGGCCAGCGACGAATACGCAGGCCGGGGAACCACTGAACCGGGCGCAGATCTCGCCGCAGCCCATATCCGTCAGACGTTCGAACAGGCCGGTCTGCAGCCATTGCCCGGCCAGCCCGACTTCGCGGTCCCGTACTCACTGTACCGACAGACCTGGGACACTGAACGGTCCACCCTGGCGCTTACGGTCGGCGACACAGCCATCTCGGCGGTCGCGGGGCAGAACTTTCGGCCCTTCCCCTTCTCCGACACCGGCACCGTCACGGCCGACGTGGTGTTCGCGGGCTACGGCATTACCGCCGCCGAGCTAGGCTGGGATGACTACAAAAACCTTGATGTGAACGGCAAGATCGTGCTGGTCTTCCGCCACACACCGGACGAAAATAACGAGCAGAGCGAGTGGTCCGAAGCCGGAGAGCACGGGCTGTTCTTCTCCAAAGCGGTCAACGCACAAGCGCACGGTGCCTTGGGCATGTTGCTCGTCACCGACCCGCTTCATCACACTGACGCCGACGACTTTCGGATGTCCGGGGGGCTCCGTTTAGAGCCTCCCAAAGCCCCCAAAGACGCTCAGGAGAGCGAGGAGCCGAAGTTCCTGGCCGCCCAAATTGCCCCCGAACTCGCATCCAAGCTCATCGAGGTCTTTGCAACCGACCTCTCGAAGCTGCAGACCCAGGTGGACGCCCGAGAGCCCGTGCAAGCCCCCATCCCCAACGCCACCGTCGCCCTCGCCCTCACACGACAAACTGAGGTCGAGGAAGTAAAACCCGTGAACGTCATCGGCTACCTTGAGGGCACAGACCCCCAGCTCAAAGAAGAATGGGTGGTCATCGGCGGACACTACGACCACCTCGGCGCCTTCGAGGGACAGGGCGACACGGTGTTCAACGGCGCCGACGACAACGCCTCGGGCACCACCGGCGTGCTCGCCATGGCTCAAAAGTTCGCCGCCGCCGGTCCACAAAAGCGAAGCCTGGTCTTTGCGGCGTTCTCCGGTGAAGAGCTGGGCTTGCTGGGCAGTCGCGCCACCCTCCAAGACGGCGTGCTGCCCGCAGACAACATCCGCTTCATGCTCAACCTCGACATGATCGGCCGCAACAACACCCTCATCTCGGTGAGCGGTGACGGCTTCGGAACCGGCGTTCATGATGCCCTAGAGCGCACCAACGCCGACCTCAACCTAGCGCTCACTTACGGCGGTAACACCTACGAGAGCAACAGCGACCACGGCCCCTTCTACGAGGCCGACGTGCCCTTCATTTTCCTCTCCACAGGGCTACATGACGATTACCACCAGCTCTCCGATCACGCCGATCTGCTTGACTACGATGTGATGTCCGGCGTAGTGCGCTTGGGCTACGGCCTCACCGAACAAGTGGCCAATGGCTCGGTTTCGCCGACCTTCGTGCACCACGTCAACTGGTTGGGCACCACCGTCGAGTTGGTAGATCAGCCGCGAGGCGCTGTGGCCACCGTCACCGCCGTCGCTCAAGACTCACGGGCCGACAAGGCGGGACTCCAAGTGAACGACATCCTGCGAAAGGTGGGCGACCGTGGCCTCGAAGACGCCGCCATGGTGGGCCAGTACTTCCGCGACATCACCCCAGGCAAAAAAATCCGACTCACCTACGACCGGGGCGACGCCCGCAAGACCATCGACATCGAGCGCTCCAAGACCGGTTTTTTGGGTGTCAACTTGGGCAGAATCACCGACGAGTTCCGCCAAAATCACGGTCTCGGCGAAGACATCGGCGTGCTCATCACCAACGTCACCGAGGACTCACCCGCGGCCGATGCAGGCCTACACGCCAACGACACCGTCATCGCACTCGCCGGCGAACCCACCGGCATGCGAAGCTTGTCTCGCCTTCGCACCCGCATCGGAGCTGGAGAGCGGGTATCGGTGAAGATCATCCGCGATGGAGAACGGGTCAAACTCGACATCACACTTGGCGAACGGCCACTACCAGAGTGAGTGAGCGCACGTTCCGCTTTCACCGGACTTTCACTGCCATTATGAGGAGCCTCAACAGAGGGGTGTTACCCTGACCCTGCAGGGAGCCCCAATGACAGAAGAAATCAGCGGTATCGAACACTTCTGGACTCGTCAGTTCGCGTTCTACTTGAACGAACACCGGGACTGGCGCAATCGGGCCACGCACATCGTTGGCATTCCTCTGTTGATCATCACCGCCATCTACGGCATCGCCGTGATGTCCTGGAAAATTGTGCTTATTGGGCAAATAGTCGGTTGGGTATTCCAGCTAATCGGCCACCGCTTCGAGGGTAACCGCCCCGCCTTGCTCAAGAATCCTACGGCGTTCGCGATGGGTCCGATGATGGTTCTGGTCGAGATTGTCGAGCTCACCGGCTACCGTTTCACCTTCGCCGACGACGCCCGAAGCGTACTGAAGTTCCAGCACTAGTTATGCCAACATCCGCCCTCCAGGGCCTGCGGCTCCTCGATCTTAGCCACATGCTGGCCGGTCCGTATTGCGCCATGTTGCTCGCAGATCTGGGCATGGACGTGATCAAAGTGGAACCCCCTGGAGGCGAACCTACCCGGCGTTTACTCGCCGAAGACCCCCAATGGAGCCTCGACGGCGTGGGGGCGTATCACATGGCCCTCGCCCGAAACAAACGCTCAATGGTCCTGAACTTAAAGACCACCCGCGGACTGCAGCTGTTTCACGAGCTGGTCAAACAGAGCGATGTGGTGCTCACCACCTTCTCCGTCGGCGTAGTGGAGCGCTTGGGCATCGACCACACCACCCTCTCGGCCCTGAATCCTCGCATTATCACTGCGGCGATCAGCGGTTTTGGCGAGACTGGTCCCCACGCCAAGCTGGTGAGCTTCGATATGATTGCCCAGGCCGTCGGCGGCGCCATGAGCCTCACGGGAGATGGCGAAACACCGCTGCGGTCGGGGCTGCCCCACGGTGATCTAGGCGCTGGAATGATGGCGGCCGTGGGCATTCTCGCCGCCGTTCAACAGCGACACCGCACCGGTCGCGGCCAGCACCTCGACCTCTCCATGCAAGACGTTCAAGTGAGCATGCTCTCGTACATGGCCGCGATGACCACGCTCGGTGACTCCCCTCCGCAGACCATGGGTAATGCTCACCCGGTTCATGTCCCGTATCAAGCTTACAACACATCAGATGGCTGGCTGGTGCTGGCGATTATCTTCGAGCCGTTCTGGCCCAAGCTCTGCGAAATACTGAACGCCGACGACCTAAAAGACCCGAAGTATGCAACCCGATACGGACGCCAGCTTCACCGCGACCACATCGAAGCTCGGCTGCGTCAGATCTTCGAGAGCCAACCCCGCGACCACTGGGTGAGCCTGTTGCGCGGAGCTCGAATCCCCTGTGCTCCGGTGAACGACGTGGCCCAGGCGCTCTCCGATCCACAGACGCTGGCCCGCCAGATGGTGGTGTCCATTAACGACGGTAAAGGCGGCACGGGCCGAGTGGCGGGAAATCCGATCAAGCTGTCCGACCACACCGATGATTGGCGATTCGCCCCTCTCTTGGGCGCCCACACCGACGACGTACTCCAGAACCTGCTGGGCCTCTCCGAGACCGAGTGCGACCTGCTGCGCGACGAGCAAATTACATCGTAGCGGCCGCTTTTGCGCGCACCTCTTCCATCACCTGGGCCAAGCCTCCCGTCGACACCCAACGAACCACCCAGCTGGGCACTGAGCCACCCGGGCTGTAGGCGATGTGATGGTCGACCCGAGTGCCGCCCTCGGGGTGGGCGCTGACTTCCCAATATCCATCGTTTTGAGCTGCTCGAACGTTGCCATGGACCAGTTCGAGCGGTTCGTCGTCGGCGGTATTCCAGGCGTATCGGGTGAGCTCGCCCGCGGTCTCGGTGTGCATCCAGATCAGCGTTTCTCGTGCTGAGATAC
Source organism: Rhodobacterales bacterium (assembly GCA_009936995.1). Taxonomy (GTDB): domain Bacteria; phylum Myxococcota_A; class UBA796; order UBA796; genus JAACDH01. Next base: position 881 of record JAACDH010000121.1, on the reverse strand, counting down.
CCTTGATGTCTTGGATTTGGTGGACCAAGGTTCGGTCGCCTTCGATGCGGACGATCTCGCACACGTTGATGGCGAAGATCAGCTCGTCGTAACCATCAGCGGGCGCCAACATCTGCTGCAGCCGAGTGAGCTGAACTTTGGGCCAATGGCAGCTGGCGTGCATCGGCGCCACGCCGTTGGGGTCGGCGGGCCCTTTAGACAGCGTGCAGCCGGCGGTTTCTTTGACGACGACGTAGCCGGGAGGTGCAGCGGCGACGGCCGGGGCGATCAGGGCAATCCACATGGCGTCAACATGCCACAGGACTCGGCGGACCGTCTACGGCGTTGGGTCACAGGCGTCAGGCGTACCGTCGCCATCCCCATCGATGTCGTCGTCCCCGAACGGACAGATGTCACAGGGGCCGCCGTAACCGTCACCGTCCGGGTCGGCCTGCGCCCCACCCGGATTCCAAATGTCAACGCACGAGTCGAGGCAGTCGAGGATACCGTCGCCATCTGTATCATCGACGTTGGGGTCGTCTGGGCATACGTCGCAGAACGAAGGAATACCATCGCCGTCCGGATCAATGTTGTCGTCGGCCCACAAGCACTGATCACAAGCGTTTGCGACCCCATCGCCGTCGGTGTCAGCCGTCTGGTCCAGCCCATCGTTCCACAGAAAGGGGCAGGTGTCGGAGCAGTCGGGGTAGCCGTCGCCGTCGGTGTCGAGAGACCCGCAGCCCGTGTCGACGGGCGGACCGGTGTCGATGAGGCGTCCAGTGTCCACGGGCGGCGCAGTGTCCACGGGCGGCGCAGTGTCCACGGGCGGCGCCGTGTCCACGGGCGGCGCAGTGTCCACGGGCGGCGCCGTGTCCACGGGTGGCGCCGTGTCCACGGGCGAC
>JAACDH010000670.1 GCA_009936995.1 Rhodobacterales bacterium | reverse complement strand
TCATGCCGCCGATGGCCGACGAGATCACCTCTTGGACATCTGCCACGTTCAGGCCGTATCGCGCCGCGTGCTCGCGACGAATGCGAATGTCGATGAAGTTTCCACCCACGACTCGCTCTGAGAAGACCGATGCCGTACCCTCGATACCTGCGATAACTCCTTCGATTTCCTCGCCAACCTTAGCCAACACTTCAAGGTCGTCGCCCAGTAGTTTGATACCCACGGGGGTCTTGATTCCGGTGGCCAGCATGTCGATGCGGGTCTTGATCGGCATGGTCCAGGCGTTGGTCACGCCGGGGAACTGGACCATCTTATTCAGGTCGTCGGCGATGTCCTCGATGCTCATTCCGTCGGGCCAAGTTGCCTGCTCGGTGAGGATGATGGTGGTCTCTATCATCGTCAACGGAGCGGGGTCGGTTGCCGTGTCAGCCCGACCAATCTTGCCGAGTACATGTTTTACCTGAGGGTGCTGAATGATGATTCTATCGGTCTGCTGAAGCAACAGGCGCGCTTCGGTAATCGATATCCCCGGCGGTGTTGTAGGCATGTACAACAGGTCGCCCTCGTTCAGGGGCGGCATGAACTCGCTGCCGAGCTTCGACATCGGGTAGGCCGTGCCAAGCGCCAACACCAGTCCCAGCATGAGCACAAGCCACGGGTGCTTTAGGACGCCGTAAATGATGGGCTTGTAGCGGGCGATGAAGAATTGAGAGATCGGGTTCTCGGCCTCGGTTCGAATGTTGCCGCGAACGAAATAGAACATGAGCACGGGGATGACCGTAATCGCCAAGATCGCCGAGAACCCCATGGCGAAGGTCTTGGTGTAGGCCAGGGGACCAAATAAGCGGCCCTCTTGCTGCTCCAGCGTGAACACGGGCAGGAACGAGACGGTGACGATGAGCAGCGAAAAGAACAGGGCCGAGCCGACTTGTTTGGACGCCGTGAGCACAAGCTCCTCTTGGCCTAAATCGGGGAATCGCTCTCGCTGCTTGTGCATATTCTCGACCATGACCACGGACGCATCGACCATCACTCCGATGGCGATAGCGATGCCTCCAAGGCTCATAATATTGGCGTTAATTCCAAGCAGGTACATGACGGTAAAAGCCATTAATACCCCGACCGGGACCGTGAAAACGGCCACCAGGGCGCTTCGGAAATGCAGCAGGAAGACCACGCAGATCAGCGCCACCACGACCATCTCTTCGATGAGCTTGAAGGACAGCGTGCTGACCGCACGGTGGATGAGCCCCGAGCGATCGTAAGAAACATGGACCTCGACGCCCTCCGGGAGTCCTGGTTTGAGCTCCTCGATACGCGCCTTGACGCCATCGATCACCGTGAGCGCGTTTTCGCCGAACCGCAGCAGGACGATGCCCACGACCACTTCGCCTTCGCCATTCATGTCGGCGATGCCGCGTCGGGCTTCCGGGCCGAGATGGATGTTTGCGACTTGGTTTAGCATCACGGGGGCGTGGCTGCCTGGGTCGACCTTGATGGGGATGGTCTCCAGATCGCGCACAGACTGGATGTAGCCCTGACCACGAACCATGTACTCGGTCTCTGCCATCTCGATAAGTCGGCCGCCAACATCGAGATTTGCCCGTTGCACGGCCTTCTTTACCTGTTGTAAGGTGACGCCAAAGGCCCGCAGCTTCTCGGGGTCCACCTCTACTTGGTACTGCTTCACAAAGCCGCCCAGGCTGGCGACCTCGGATACGCCGTCGACACCCATCAGGTCGTAGCGCAGGTACCAGTCCTGGATGCTGCGCAGCTCGGCTAGGTCTACACCGCGGAAGTTGGCGGCCCGGCTTAGCTCGACGCGGTTGATACGCTGGTCGCCGTCGCGGTCGAAGCACTCCACGATGAACTTCAAGGAGTCGCTGAGGAACTTGGCCGGTGGGTCGCTGGTGGGCGGCTCTTCGACCGTGAACAGCTCGGTGAGCTGGGCCGTGGTGTACAGGTCGCCTTCGGCGGGTCCGATGAGCTCCTGTTCGTCGACGGTGTGGTCGCGATTGCGATCCATCTTTTCTCGGAGAACTTCGGTTCTGGGAGTGAAGTCGGTGAGCAGGTACTGGAAGATCCAGCCAACTCCGGTAGCGTCAGGCCCCAGCGAGGGGTTTACACCGTCGGGGAGCCTGTTCGATACGAAGTTGAGGTACTCGAGCACGCGAGAGCGAGCCCAGTACAGGTCGGTGCCGTCCTCGAAGATGACGTACACCATCGAGAAGCCGAAGAAGGAATATCCGCGTACATCTTTCGCGTAGGGAACGGCCAATATGGCTGTCGAAAGGGGGTAGGTGACTTGATCTTCGACCACTTGGGGTGCTTGACCCGGGTACTCGGTGAAGACGATGACTTGCACATCCGAGAGGTCGGGGATGGCGTCGATGGGCGTATTCTTCAGGCTCCAGATGCCCGCCACCACGGTGAGAAACATGACGATGAGCACAAAGACACGGTTGCGTACACTTCCGTCGATGATTGCGTTGATCACTTGCGATCTCCGTGAACATCGTGGTCTGCATGAGCATCCATGGTGACCTGCTCCAAGAACATGCCGCACTTAGGACATCGGCCAGCTTCGTCCTGGACAATATCGGGGTGCATGGGGCAGGTGTATTGGCCCGGTTGGGCGCCACCCCCGAGGTACACTTTTTTGCGCTCTTCGTCAGTTCCGGGCCGCTGGACCAAGTCCATGCCGCACAGCGGGCAGCGACCATCGTCGTCAGCCAGCACTTCTGGGTGCATGGGGCACGAGTACACGGAGCTGGGAATTGCCGATTCGCTGGCGTCGACTACTTCTTTGGAGCCGGCTAGGATCTTGCGAAGCGCCTCTTGAAGTTGGCTCTCGGAGTCCAGGAGGAACTGACCGCTGACGACCGCCAGTTCACCGGCCTTGAGCCCATCGATAATCTCGGTGATGCCTCGATCTCCGACCAATCCGGTGGTGACCTCGCGGGGTTCGAATCGACCCTTTCCGTGGGCTACAAAAACCAGCTTTCTTCGACCCGAGTTGAGGATGGCCTCGGAGGGCACCGCGACAACGCCATCCTTACGTCGGTACTGGACGTAGACGGTGGCGAACATCCCGGGTTTTAGACGAATTCCCGGGTTGTCGAACTCGAGCCGAACCGTGAGCGTTCGACTGACCGGGTTGAGGGTAGGGTAGATGTACGAGACCTGCCCGTCGAGGACCTCACCTTGGATATTGGTGAGCTCCATCTGCGCGAGCTGACCTACCTCGACCCAGGGCGTGTCGGCTTCGTAGATCTCGACGGTCACCCAGATGCGGTCGAGGTTTCCGATGCGGTACAGGTCGGTGCCGGCTTTGACGCGGGCGCCTTCGACCAAGTTCTTGTGGAGCACGTAGCCTGTCTGCGGTGCGCGAATGGGGAGGTTTCGATGGGACTTACCGTTTGTTGCGATCTTGTCGATGTCACGAGAGGCCACGTCCCAGAGCTCGAGACGCCTACGCGCCGACTGGGCGAGATTTGAGTCGGCACCCTGGGCACGCAGCGCGAGCAGATAGTCTTCTTGGACACTCACCAGCTCGGGGGAATAGATCTCGAACAGCACCTGCCCCTTCTTGACCAGGTCGCCGGTCTTGTCGGCGTGGATATTCTCGACCCATCCAGAAAACCGCAGGTTGACCACGGACAGCTCATCCTCACCAACCTCAACCTCGCCAATCGTGCGCAGGTGGCGGAAGACGGTGGTCTCTTCGACGGGCACCGTCTCGACGCCCATCTGCTGAATGACGCCTGGACGAATATG
>JAACDH010000120.1 GCA_009936995.1 Rhodobacterales bacterium | reverse complement strand
GCCGGCGAGAGCGGCTCCCTCGACGACGCCAATCTACGCGTGCTCGAAGCCGCTGGCATGCACAGCCTCACCGCCCCCGTCGACGCCACCAACTTGGTAAACCTCGAGCTCGGTCAGCCTACCCACGCCTTCGACGCGGACAAATTGGTGGGCCCCATCACCATCCGCACCTCCATTCAGGGCGAGACCGCGTGGCCGCTGTTCACCGAGGGGCGCGTCACTTTGGCAGCCGGCACCTTGGTGATCGCCGACGACGAGAAGATCCTCGCCATCGCCGGCGTCATCGGCTGTGAAGAGTCCAAGACCACCGAGGCCACCACCCGTCTCGTCCTCGAGTCTGCGGCCTTCGACCCCGTCGCGGTTCGACTCGCCAGCCGCGCCCTCAACACGCACACCGACTCGTCCGCGCGGTTCGAGAAGGGCTCCGACCCCACCCTCGTTTTGGTGGCCGCCGGTCGGGTGGCCACGCTGCTCAAGGCCGCGGGGTGGACCCAGTCTGCTGACGCCACCCTGGCTGGTCACTGGACCGATCCCGAGCGCACCGTCTCGCTCAGCGTCGGTGCCACCGCGGCCTTCCTCGACGTGCCCCTCGACGCAACGCAGATCAGCCAAATACTAGGGCGTTTCGGGTTCAGCAGCGAGATCAACGGCGACAGCCTCTACGTCCGTGTGCCACCCCACCGGCTGTGGGATGTGGCGTTCCCTCAAGATCTATACGAAGAGCTGGCGAAGGCCATCGGCTACAACCAAACGCCCATCACCCTGCCGCCCGTCAGCAAAGGTGCGGTGCCGTCCGATCACGAGCTCCGCAAGCGCCGTACCGAAGAGGTCCTGCTCAGCAACGGCTTCTACGAGGTGTTTACCGACGGTTTCTACGGCAACCACATGCGCGAACAGCTGGGTCTCACCGAAGACGATGCCCTGTGGAAGCACGTCCAGACGGCCAACGCCCTGGAGCGAAGCTACGGTCTGCTCAAGAACAACGCCCTCGCCCAAGCCATTGAGTGCGTGGCCACCAATATTCGCCAGAAGAACCCCTCAGTTCTGGCTTACGAGTGGACCCGAACGTTCCACCCCACTGGCGCTCAGACCAGCCGAACGGTCAGTCCTTGCACCGAGCGCAAGCTGCTCTGGGCGGTGTCCAACGGCGGCCTCGCGTCCAGCTGGGCCGGTCGCGGTCGCGGTGCCGACGTGTGGTTCATGAAGGGCCTGGTGCACGAGATCGGCGTCGAGTTGGGTCTCCAACTCACCGTCGGTCCCGTCGGAGACTCCCAGGGAATCTCCGATCTACTCCACCCCGGACGACGGGCTGCCATCTACCTGGACGGCCAAACGGTCGGCCTGGTGGGCGAGCTTCATCCACTGATTCGCCGCAACTACAAGCTGAAGAAGAACCGCCCCTGCTACCTTGAGATCGACGCGGATGCGCTCACTCAGATGGGCGAAACAACGTCCTTCTCTGAGCCGCCCTCTTGGCAGCCCCTGGTTCGCAGCTTGGCCTTTACCCTTCCGCCCGGTTTCGAGGCCGGTCGGGTAGTCCAGCTGGCCGAACAGCAGCAAATGGCAGACCTGATGTCGATGTCGATCATCGATCTGTTTGCTCACAACGAAGATGGCGTCGATCTGCGCACGGTCACCTACGAGCTCAGCTTCGCCAACCCCACAAGCGACCAGACCTCGGCGGCGGTGAACGAAGCCTGTGAGGCGTTGACTCGGTCGGTGGAACAGACCTTCGGCGGCGAAGGCGTGAAGCTTCGCTAGTCTTCGGCGCCTAATTCCTCTTCGACCGGCATCAGCAGCCCGACAACCTCGGCGCTGCCCGCCATCTGTAGATTCACCACTTCTTCGTGGGTTAGGTGGCCTTCGGCCTCGATGATCACCTTGTGGCTTCCGACGCCAATCTCGGCGTTGGCCATTCCGGCGCTGTCGAGGGTGAGTTCGCCTCGCGGACTGCAACCGACGTCCTTGGACTCGACCCGCACAGTGGCGTGCGGAACGGGCGCTCCATCGACGTTCATTACGATGACGCTGAGCTTGGCACCGAGCATCTTCTGCAGGATGACCACGAGATTAGCGTCGGCGCCGTCGACGCGCGCAAAGCCCTCTCCTTCGAGACAAACACCCCTTTGTCCGATGGCCTTCCAAAGCGTGGAGTCCGCGACCTCGATCACGCCGGTGGTGGTCACCTGGTGCTGCTCGAGACCGTCGATCTCGACCCGCACATCTTCAACCCGCACGCCATCGAGCTCGGCCACGACGGTGAGTCGGTAGGCCGCTTCGGGCGCCACAGGCTGGGCCGGGTCGGGCGTGCTGACGACGGCTTCTATCGGCGCGTCAGAGGCCTCCTTGACCGAACCGAAGCCACCGCCCACAAAGATGCGAAACGCGGGGGCCCCTACGCCGGCCGAGAGGCCCGCCGCCAGTCCACCGAGCACCTGGCCACCACCGGCCGTGGTGTAGCGACCGCTCAACAGCCCCTCCCATGGGGCTCCCGTGCCCGAAGCCTCGTTGGCCACCAGTGGGAGGGCACCGCGAAGCTCGACATTTACGCCCAGCTCGTCGCCGACCAGGGTGCCCGCGCCCAACGCGGCCAACAGGGTGTCGGAGCCGGTGAGGTTGGCTTGGGCCAGCGCCGAATTAAACTGCATGCCTAGGTTGCCGGTGAAGGTGAGCGTGTCGACCTGGGTGCTGGCCGCAGCCAACATGCCGCCGGCGATGCCAGCTTGCCCTAAAAAGCGCTCGTCGGGTCCCGTGGGCAGATCGAGCCACGGAACAATCCCCACTGTGAGCAGACCGTCGGTGTCGTCTTCGGTGAGCGCAACCACCATGCCACCCAGCCGGACATCGCCCAAGGCTGTGGAACCCGAGCCATCGAGGCCGACGCTTGAGAGATACAGCGGCGCCGACAGATCGAGGCGAACTCGCTCGTGCACTACACCGCCGCCCGCCAAGTTCAGTCCGACCAGGTTGTCGACCACTTGCAGCTTCTCGCCGTCTGGCAGAATGGCGACCAGGGGCGCTTTTGCGTACTCGAACAAGCCACCCGCGAACCAATCGCCGCTAGACATTTGCCTCGGTCGCTGAACCGAGAGTAAATCGCGGGCGTCGGGTGTCGGCGCGACCAGCTGGAAACCGTGGGCGTCGATGCCTCCGGCGGTCTCTTGAGCGTGGGCTTGAGAAGCGATCAGTGACAGTGCGATAAGCGCGATTGTTCGAATCATGCAGACTCCTGAAGAGCAGTCTACACCGGAACTCACTCCGTGTAGCCAAGCGCCTCTAGAGACCGTCGGATGTCATCGTTGTGTCGGCGGGGCGCGGCGCCATCTACCCGATCGCGAGCCAACTTCAGTAGCGCGTCTGCGCGGCGAATTAGAACATCGAATTCTGGTTTCAACGCGTTGTTTACTTCGTCACCGAACAAGCCCTCTTGGGTGAGCGCCGCACGCTCCAGTTCGTCGATTCGTCGGCCGCGCTGAAGGGGAAGCCGATGTTCGTCCTTGGGCGCCTTCAACCGGTCGGCGATTTGTGCACGCACCCAGCGACGATCGCCCTCATCGAGCTGGGGGGACCGCTCTCTCGGGTCGGCGCGAAGATCGTATCGCTCGGTGTAGCCATCCTCGGTCCGGATGATCTTCAGATCACCGTCGCGCAAGCTAACTTGTAGGTTGGCCATGTTGGCGTGGGCTCGACCATTCGCAGCAGGACCCAGCGCGCCCCGATCACGGTCCAACACCTCCGACAAGGGTCGAAGGGTCTCGCTGGCCTGCAGCCCTGCCCAAGCCACAAAGGTCGCCGCCAGCCGCTCGGATTGCACCCGATCGGCGCGGACGGCTACGCAATCGGGGCAGTCGCCCTCTACCACCAACATCGGAATGGAGACCACCGGCTCGGACAGCCAATACTCGTGGGAACCCAACGCCTGGTGCTCCACCAAGCTCTCGCCATGATCCGCCACTACTACCATCCGAGTGGACGACCACCGTTCGGCATCTCGCAGCCCCTGAACAAAGCGTCCCACCTGATGGTCCAACGCCCGCACTTGCCGGGCATAAGCCTCGACGCGGGTCTCGGAACCGGTCCAGGACTTAGTTCGGCAGGGTGTGGCTGGCGGAAGGGGCTTTCGGTGCGGCAAGAACGCTTTGGGCGGCCCCCTCCGAAGGGCAGAGGGGTGGGAAGCGTAATCACAGGGGTGCGGCAGCTTTGAGTGGGTCTCTTCACCGGACCAGGAGTCGTCGGCGGCGTAGGGTTCGTGGGCGTCGTAAAGGTGCACCCACAGAAACACGGAGGCGTCGACTGGCTGCGCGGCAAGCCAGGCTAACGCCCGGTTCACGGTATACACTCCAGGCGTTTTCGCCGGCGCCGATTTCCCGACGCCAAGCCGCTTCGCAACCGACAGGGCCAAGCCCGTCAACCAGAGCTCACGGCCGCCGACAAGCGCACCTGGACTGTCGCGATACACCTGAAAGCCATCGCCGATGCCAGTGGACCGGTCCAAGACCGGGCTGCTGGTGAACGCGGCGGTGCGATAGCCAGCGTCGGCGAGCACCATCGGGAACCACTGTTGGCCCTCCGGTACTGGACGTCCGTTGCGAAAGGCACCGTGCTCCCAGGTGGCGGCCCCCGTCAGGTAGCTGGTGTGACTCGGTAACGTGAGCGGGGCCGGCGCGGTCACAGCGTCGAACCGCACCCCAATGGCGGCTAGCGCGTCCAAGTTCGGCGTGAGATCAGTCGCCACCGAGTCCGGATAGGCTGATACGTGGTCTCGACGCAATGTGTCGGCGGTGAGCAGGATGATTGTGGTGCCAGATTGGTCCCCGGCTGCGTGTCTCGCCGAGGGGCGGAACGTCCGGGCGCCAACCTGCAACAGCATCAGCGCAACCAGCCCGTCCCTCCACGGCAAGTTGCTGCGAAAGCGCCCCAACAACCAGACGGCCAACGCAACCACGCCCCACGCCAGCGCACCCTCGGCAATCAAG
>JAACDH010000669.1 GCA_009936995.1 Rhodobacterales bacterium | reverse complement strand
GCTCATCGTGTCCGGGCCGATTGTGGCTGTGCCTGGCAGTGAGACCGACGCATTGGTTCAGATTACAGATGTGTACGCGACTGTCGCTGAGCTCGCTGGTGTCACACCTGGCACGGTGCCCACTGAGGACTCGCTTTCGTTTGTGCCGTCATTGCTTGACCCCACGATTCCGGGTAGCCGCGAGATGGTGTTTATCGAGAGCTTCCGGGTGGGGCCGGGTCCTGGCGCCGATCTCCCTCACAAATACGCGGTTATCGACCCGATATGGAAACTGATTCGGCCGGAGGGCGGCGGGTTTCAACTTTATGACATGACCAGCGCCACGGCGGAGGTGGCCGATTTGAACGCCACTGGCGTACTGAACGATGAGCAACAGGCGGCGTTTGACCGACTTATGGCCTACGTGCCCAGTATCTTCATCCCTTGAAGAAGTTGGTGCGCGGCGGAATCGCAGGGCCGCAGAGCTGTTCCTAAGCACTCAAACTCGTATCGGGATCGATCCAGGAATCCCGAGGTTGAGCGTTCGGTTCAGTTGTGTCCCAGGGCGTGGTTGACGTATGTAGGAGCACATTGAGAACCACCCTTCCGGCGAGCCGGCTCCACGCGATGGTCGCTGAGCGCGGCTATCCAGGTGGCGCCAGCCATTTTCGCCGGGTGGTATCGAGTCTGCGGCCGCGCAAACCCGCCATGGCAGCCGACTGTCAAGGGGCGGCCATTCGGATCCACCCAAAGGGCGGCCAAACGGATCCACCTCTGAGCGGATTTCTCCCCCCACCGTTTCCGCGTTTTCGGTGCCCGCATTTGGGCTCGACGGCGTGACGTGTTGGGGGCGGCCAAGCGGATCCACTCAGCGTTTGTTTTTGGGGTTTCGGTAGGAGTCGCCGTTCAGCTCGACGACGTGGCAGTGGTGAAGCAGCCGGTCCATGGCTGCACTGGCGAGAAGTGGGTCGCCGAACAACGGATACCACTCTTCTGTACTACGATTTGAGGTGATGACCATGGCGCCACGCTCGTAGCGGTGACGAATGACCTCGTAGAGGTCTTGGGGCTCATCCTGCTTCAGCGGTTGAAGCCCAAGATCGTCGATGATGAGCAGATCCGGCTTGGTGTATCGCAGCATGCTACGGTCAAAGCTTCGGTCTGCCCTGGAGGAACGCAGATGGCGGAACATATTGTGGGCCGACGTATAGGTGACGGTGTGCCCGGCCATGCAGGCGCGATGGCCCAATGCTTGGGCCAGATGGCTCTTGCCCACTCCGGAGGGTCCAACCAGGCAGACCACTTCGCGCTTGGCGACGAAGGTGCAGGTGGCCAGATCAATGACCAGCGCCTTGGGAACACTGGGGTTGAACCGGAAGTCGAAGTCTCCGATGGTCTTTTGCGCGTCGAATTTCGCCCTCTTCAGGCGCAATGTGAGTTGCTTGGAATCACGCCTCTCGACTTCATCATTAAGCAGCCGATACAGGAACTCTGGGTGGGCGAGTTCGTCATCGACCGCCTCTCGGCCACGGATCTCCAGGGTCAATAGCAGCCCAGATAGCCGTAGCTTCTTGAGCACGGGAATGAGTTCATCTTGGATGGTCATCATGCCTCCGGTGTTGGGGTTGAGGTGTTGTAGGTGGCTGCACCACGGGCGAACCGAGGCGCATCAAGTTCGCCGTGGAGGTGAACAATGGCGTTGGGCAGGGGCTCGGAATCGAGGTCCTTGCGCAGGATGTCTTTGAAGGCGCGGACGCCGGTGACGCCGAAGAAGCGGGCTCGTTCGCAGGCTGCGATTCGGCGCTCCTCTGGGTAGTCCTTCAGGAATGTGACGATCGCTTGCACCTTGCGCAGCGGCAGCAGCACGTCCTCGGCGTCGAACAGCTCGAGTACATAGGTGAACACTTCTTCGCCCAGCTTCGACGCCTGTTCCTCCCAGTAGTCACGGGTCTGATGTCCCCATTGTTCGCGTCGTTCAGGGAGATGTCCTGGGACAGTGCTGCGTCCTCGTCCATCTCGACGATGGTGTGTCGCGATGCGTTCATTGTCCGCGTACACCACCACCGATGTTTCGGTAGCCTGCAGCCAAAGCCGCTTGTGCAGGTGCGCCCATGGCACAGAGTACAGATGCGACCGGAACTGTAGGTGGCTGTCGGCGTACACTTTGGCTTGGTGCCAGATCACCTGCCCGAAGGGCATCAGCGGGCAAGGAAGCATCGCTGGCAACTCCTCGCTCTCGAACATTTCGACAGGTTGACGGCCCGTTGTTCCGTGGAGCCGCTTGCCGGCGATTTCCGTCACCCAGGAGCGGATACCAGACCGAAGCTTCACGACGTCCTGGTCCATCCGAGGCTTGATGTAGTTGCTGCGGAAGTACTTGCCGCTTCGTTCTACCTTTCCCTTCTTCTTCGGCTGATACGCTGGAGCCGGGTCGATCATAAAGCCGTAATACCTAGCGATTTCCTCGTAACTGCGATTCAGCGCAATCTCGCCTGAACTGTTGAATGCCGCTCGAATGACTGCGGCCTTGAGGTTGTCCGGCACGAT
>JAACDH010000668.1 GCA_009936995.1 Rhodobacterales bacterium | reverse complement strand
TGCTTCTCTGGGGCGCCTGTGAGCAGTTGAGAGAGGACCACGCGCTCGCGAACGGTGAGCAGGTTCATCTGTGGCATGGCGCCGAAAGAGAGGGCCAGCCAACGGCAGAGTCGGCCGAGGGCCTGGACACCCTTCAGCGCTGTTTGGACGTCGTCGGGCGTGAAGTTGGGTTGACCCTTGGCGCGGTCGAGCCCAAAGTAGACCTCGAGATCGTCGGTGAGTGGATGGGCGGTGATGATTCGGTCCTGAATGTCCAATTGCTCCATGAGCTGTAGGCTGGGGCTGCTAAACCAAAGGTGTTGGGGGACGAGGTCGGCCGCGCGGCTGGCGCGAACGGTGCCGGCGCCGGCGCAGTGGGCGAGGGTAGCGGGGTCGCTCATGGACGGTGCGGGAGGCTTCGCCCAGGCGTGTCCGATTGCCTCGTGCTCGGGGGTGCGGTTGAAGTTCAACAGCAGCAATGACCGCCACCCGAACAGGTAGTCGGTGCGATCGGACGTTCGACCCGCGAGGACCACGAAACCGGCATCTGCCTTGACCAAAGCGCATAGGCGCTCTAGCGCGAGTCGCCAGCCCCCGTCTACGTCGTGCGCAGCCAAGGCGTTGGTCTCGATCAGCAGCTGTTCAATCCCCAAAAGCGTCGCTCCAAGGTGACTCCGCCTCCCTGTTCAGGGTTGACGGTACCTGAGTAAACTAATCTTGTCGGGGAATAGCAACCACTGCTTACATGGACCTACGGACAGAGGCCGGCGAGGGAAACCACCGTGGTGTTGTCGGACTCGTTGCACTCTTTGGCGCCCCCGCCTCCGGCGGCTGGACCGGCGAGGGAGTCGTCGTCGACGACTGCCTCGAGGTGGTCGTAGCTACTCCAGCTGCTCACCGTGAATTCGACTGGGTCGGACTGGGTCATGGGGGGCAGGCTTACGCCGAGGGCCCGACCGCCGATGAGGGTGCGAGCACCTAATGCGTCTACGCCGTAGAGCGAGAGGACGGCGTCGGGACCTATGGCGATGAAGGCGCCTTCGTTGCTGGCTTGGACCCACACCGTAAGGTCGCCGCAGGTGGACTGACACACGCTCACGTCAGCGAACAAGTTCGGCGCGGCGAGGGCACCGAAGCTGCCAGGGGCCTGCAAACGGAAGCTGTTGTGGTCGGCTGCGGTGTACGGCGCGTAGTTGGGTGCGGCGTAACCGACGTCGCCGTTATCCTCGACGTTGGTGACGTAGTAGCCGTGCTGATGCCAGATGTTTCGGGCGCTTACCCAGTCGTCGTCTTCGGCGCCGAGGGCGTAGATTCCGAAGTGGTCTTCGAAGCCGGGTAGGTGGCTGTTGACGACCAGAATCTCGGCTTTGCCGTCACCATCGAGGTCGGCCACCAGGGGGTATTCGTGGATGGTCCAAGACTTGTGTTCGGTGTCGATGAGGTACGGCACCAAACGATCCCACGGGGCGAGCCCGGGCGTGGTGTCGACGCCCCAGACGTACACGGCTTCTTCGTCGCTGAAGACGATCTCGGAGGAGCCATCACCGTTGAAGTCGAACACGGTCGAGCCGGTGGAGGCGCTGGACCAGTCCTTGGTGGCGGTGAGGGCGTAGCGCTCCAGGTTGCCGAGGCCATCGAACTGGTAGACGCTGTACCAGCAGGAGCCGGCGACCGCGATCTCGCGCTGGCCGTCACCGTCGAAGTCGGCGATGGTTGCGGGTCCACCGAATGCGGTTGCCGTAGCGTCGCACGAGGGGTGCGGCGGCAGGCTGGCGCTGATGTTGGGGTCGTCCTCGGGGCGGTTGGAGATCTCTCCGACCAGCGTGCAGCGGTTCAGACCGTACGGATCGTACCGGGGCACGCCGTGGAACACGCGAACCACGCCGTTTCCGGTGAGCACGATCTCGGGCTCGCCTTGGGTGTCGCCGAAGAAGCGGGTCACGTCGGCTACGGCGGGGTAACCGTCGGTGGCTTCTACCCAGGTGCTGCCTTCGTACCAGCCGAGCTCGCAGAAGGTGTCGCCGTTGGAGGTGTAGGCGGTTCGACCCGCGACGACCTCCATGTGCGAACCGTCACCATCGAGGTCCCATGCGACCGGGT
>JAACDH010000667.1 GCA_009936995.1 Rhodobacterales bacterium | reverse complement strand
ATGGCCGTCGAGCACTTTGACGGGCAACTCTAGAGACGTCTGGCCGCTGCCGGAGGTAATCCGTTCGATCATCTCTGGCGTGAGGCTGACATGGGCAGTAATATCCTTTCCAGCTGGTATATAGTACTTAATCTTCGTACTCGTTTGGAGGTGATGGTGCCCCGCCAGATCGGGATGGGTCGCGAGCACGACCGCGGCCGCGAGTTCGCCGATCGCGAACACCGTCGCCGTGTGCAGGGTGCCGGCGTGGTTGGTGAGCGTGTCGTTAAACGGGAGACGCAGCACCAAGTGGCCGGTTTGCGTCTCCTCGACGCGCACGCCCAGCGTGGCTAGGAAGGGAACTTTCTGCAGAGATTGTTCGAGGGCGACTGACGACATGGGAGGCCTCTTGGACGGCTGGTCTCGCGCGATGGCGCGAGAACCCTTGGGCCGATATGGAACGCTACCACTATCCTCCTTCCTCGCCTTGCTCGCAAACGAGATGATCGTGAATTCTCCCCAGCCTCTACCAGGAACAACGGTCGCCCGCCTGCTCCGAGACGACCAAGGCCGCCTCGACCTCAAGGCGCTCGATCGCGCTGGCGTGGAGCGATTTGTCCAAGAACATTGCGACGCGTCGCTCGAACGGGGGCGCGCGGTGTACCAGGCCATGTGGCAAGGCGGCGCGCTTCACTTCGAGGACATGGTCGGAGTTCGGGCCTCCATACGAAAGAAGTTGACGGAAGTTGCCTTCATTTCAACCCTTGAGCAAGACTTGCGATTGGTGTCCGAGGACGGCACAATCAAGTACCTGTGGCGCCTTCAAGATGGCCACATGGTCGAGAGTGTGCTGATCCCCGATGGCGACCGGCTCACCCTCTGCATGAGCTCTCAAGTGGGCTGTGCGATGGCCTGCATGTTCTGTCTCACCGGTGATCTTGGCCTGAAACGGAACATGACCGCAGCCGAGATCGCCAATCAACCTCTTCAGGTTCTCCAAGATCTGCCAAAGGGTGTGCGAATCACTAACTTGGTGCTCATGGGCATGGGCGAGCCGCTGCACAACCTAAACCACCTCACGTTGGCGCTGTCGAACTGCTTGGACGATTACGCCATGAAGTTCAGTCACCGCCGCGTGACTGTCTCCACGGTGGGCTTGGTTAATCAGATGGGCGAGCTTGCAGCTCGTCTTCCGGTGAATTTGGCCGTGTCGCTCAATGCGACCACGGAGGCGCAGCGCCGAGAGATTATGCCCATCACTCGAAAACACTCGATGGCCGAGTTGCTGCAGGCCTGTCGCGATTTTCCGCTCCCGACGGGCAAGCGCATCACCTTCGAGTACGTGATGTTTCGGGGTTTCAACGACACCGCCGAGGATGCCGAGCGCCTGTGCGTTCTGCTGGCAGGTATTCCGGCAAAAGTAAATCTGCTCCCCTACAATGAGAACCCATCTCGGGACATGAAAGCGCCGTTCCCCGAGACCGTCGATGCATTTAGAGCGGTCATGTTGCGCCACAACATGGTCTGCCATGTGCGAAAGACCCGTGGACAAGACATCTCGGCGGCCTGTGGCCAGTTGGGTAAGGCGCGCCAGCAAGCGACGGACGGCGGCTGGGTTAGCCAACCCGCAACCTAGGTTTCTGTCACGCCCCCCCTCGAACCCTCCCAGTGAGACTCATCCATGGCGCACATTATCGGAATTGTCGGAGGCTCCGGTCTCTATGACTTGCCAGGACTCACCGATGTCGAAGAGGTGTCCGTAGACACGCCGTTCGGTCCCACGTCGGACGTATTGATGCGCGGAAAGCTGGGCGACAGTGTGCTGATTTTCGTGCCGCGTCATGGAAAGGGCCACCGGCTCCTGCCGAGTGAAGTGCCGTATCGCGCCAATATCTGGGCCCTGCATCACTTGGGCGCGCGCTGGGTTGTGTCTGTGAGCGCTGTGGGATCCTTGCGCGAAGACATTGCACCTGGGCATGTGGTGCTCATCGATCAGTTCATAGATCGAACAAAAGGCGTTCGAGAAGCCACATTCTTCGGCGAAGGGGTTGTCGGGCATGTGCCGTTTGGCGACCCCATCTGCGAGACGCTGCGCCGTCACTTACTGCAGGCTGCCCGAGAGGCTGGCGCGACCGTGCACGATGGCGGCACCTACGTCGTCATGGAGGGCCCGGCGTTCTCCACTCGTGCCGAGTCCAACCTCTACCGCTCGTGGGGCGCGAGCGTCGTCGGAATGACCAACCTGCCCGAGGCCAAGCTTGCCCGCGAAGCAGGTCTATCGTACGCAACGTTAGCGATGGCCACCGATTACGACTGCTGGCATCCGGACCACGACAATGTTGATGTAGAGCAGATCATTGCGGTGTTGATGGCCAACGTGGACTTGTCCCGTCGCATCGTCGCCGGTGCCGTTCCTAAGATAGCCGGCCACGAGGGCGACGCACCTTATGTGGACGCCGCGCGCTTCGCGTTGATTACCCAGCCCAATGCTATGAACACTGACACCCGGGCTAAGCTCGACAGCTTGATCGGTCGGTTCCTCGGATGATCCGTCGCTGCCGCAACATCCGCACCAAGCGTCAGGCGACCGGCCAGACGGTCGAAGAGGTCTCGGAGCGCACGCGGATTCCTGTGGCCCACCTGATCGCCATCGAAGACGAGCGCCTACAGGATTTACCCGCGGGTCCCTATGCTTCGGCGTATCTGCGTACCCTCGAGACGCACCTTGGGTTGCCTGTAGGAACGCCGGCGCCTGCCGTTGGCCGTACCT
>JAACDH010000666.1 GCA_009936995.1 Rhodobacterales bacterium | reverse complement strand
TCGGGCGCCATCGGCGCCACGACTGGCCGCCAGGCTAGCCTGCCGAAAGCGCATCTTGCTCCTTCGTGTGGTGGGTGGGCTCGTGGCGTACTCAGACGCAAACGCGGGTCTGTGCACCAACCCAGCGGCGCCGACGCCCAAACCCAGCGTGATTCGCGCGTGGGACATGATTCGACCCACCACAATCCGCTGAATCACCGGATCCACGGCATCCCAAGGCGCTTCATCCACCAGAGTCTCTCTCTGTCCCAGCAACATGCGGGATGATCCTCGGTTCTAACACCTCGGCAAACAGCTGAATGTCGTCTGGGCTGATCAACAGCGGTCGCCGCCCCTCCAAGCGCACCACCACCAAGTCCGAAACGCGGCTCACGTACATCTCGAACGTCTGGTCGCTACACACCAGCAGACCAAAACCACCCCAAAGCCCACCGGCGCCCACGCGCATGCCCCAGCCCACGTCCTGACGGAATCGATTGCCGGGGTACACCTCGACCGACTGCACCGTGGACAGGGGAAATGTACGCGTCCATACCGGAAACTTCACCGACAACTCGGCATCGCTGACCTCGAATCGAGACGGTCGCGCGCCCAGCCAAATACTGGTGTACACCCCCACCAACAACACGCCCACGGCCCCCAGTCCAAGGGTCACTGGCGGTGCTGAGAGTGAGGTGGCGACAAAAGACAGCGGAAGCGCCAACACCAGCACTGTGAGCGCGGTCATCAGATTGTCCATGGGCGCGAGGGCAAAGGACTTCATGGGAACCTCCTGACCAGTGTACGGGTGATGCGCGCAAAGAATTTCCTTGCATCCATGTTCACCCGCCAGCCATGCCCCATCTACGTGACCCAAGCGGGTCGACTCCTTCGGCCTCCAGATTCGTCTCTGCGCCTAATTAGCGCAACCACGCCTCTCCTCACTTACAATGAAATACCCCCCCTCGGAGTTGGCGTGGCCACCCTGTCTCTAGCACTGCTGTTTCTCTGCGGTCCCGCACAAGCCCAGACTTGGTGGGACGGGCAGTGGAACTCGCGCGCCACGCTGACGTTCAACAACGGTAATCAGAACGACCCACTGGTGGACTTCCCCGTCCTTGTGGTCCTCCGCGATGGGGTCAACTTCGATCACACTGCCACAGCGGCCGACGGCGACGACCTCCGCTTCATCGACGACGATGGCGTCACCGAGCTGGCCTACGAGATTGAGTCCTGGAATGCCAGCGGCGTCTCGCACATCTGGGTGAACGTGCCCCAAGTCGACGGCAACTCCAACGCCGACCACGTGTGGATGTACTTCGACAATCCTGGTGCACCGGTCGGAGAAGACGTCGCCAATCCCTGGCGCAACTCGTACGTGAGCGTGTTCCACTTTGCCGGCAACGGGGGGGATTCCAGCACCCCCACCCACAACGGTTCCGACCAGAACACCAACGACACCGCCGGCATGATCGCTCGTGGCCGCGACTTCGATGGCACCGACGACCAAATCATCCTCGCCAACGAGAGCAGCTTCGACTTTCAGGCGGCCATCACCATCTCCATGTGGGCCAAGCTGGACGCGTTCGGCGGCGGTGACTGGGACGCACTGATCAGTAAAGGCGACGAGACCTGGCGACTTGCGCGATGCGGCGGAGGTAACACCCTGGCTTGGTCCACGAATTTTGCTACGGGCGACGACACCAACCGGAACAACTGTGGCAACGTCGTCGTTGATGACGGCGTTTGGCGCTACGTCACCGGCGTGTATGACTCATCCGCCGGCTTCAAGACGATGTACATCAACGGCGCGGTCGACGTGCAAGTGGGCGAGATCCGGCAGCTCGACACCAACAGCGACGCCGTGTGGGTCGGCAACAACAAGGACCACACCTACCGCAGCATCGCAGGTCAGATCGACGAGGTGCGCATCGAAGGCGTGGCCCACTCCGCCGACTGGGTGGCCGCCGACTACCTCAGCGTCACCGACACCTTTGTCACGTGGTGTAGCCCCTGGGTGGGCGACGCAGACGGCGACGGCATGTGCGACGCCGACGACCAATGTCCCGGTGTCGACGACTTTCTCGACACAGACGGCGACGGCGTGGGCGATTGCGTCGACATCTGTCCCTTCGACAACCCCGACGACACCGACGGCGACGGCGTCTGCGATAGCGTCGACCCCTGTCCCCTCGACAATCCCGACGACGCCGACGGCGACTTCATCTGCGACACCGACGACGTGTGCCCCGGCGCCAACGACCTCACCGATACCGACGGTGATGGTACCCCCGATTGTCTCGACACCTGCCCCCTCGACAACCCCAACGACACAGATGGCGACGGCATCTGCGACACCGACGACGC
>JAACDH010000665.1 GCA_009936995.1 Rhodobacterales bacterium | reverse complement strand
GTTCTTCGAGGAATTGCATGTCCTCCGTAGACGAATCTTTTTGCCCCGAGCAGCCTGCGAGCGCGGCGAGAAGTAAGACGGAAACCTGACGCATGGGGTACCTCTAGGTGGTGGCCGAAGAGCTGCGGACTAAGGCAAGCTGCGATGCGGAAGCACGAACGTGGAGATGTCGGGAGGTACAAGCACGCCTTCATCGAACACAAAAGAGAAATCTACGCAGACTTCGCCGCTCTTTACACCCCGTAGGTAGAGTGTACCGCAACCATCGCACTCAGAAAGTGGATCGTTGGGATATGGCGCGTCGGTGATGTTGTCTTCGGAGCGCGGCAAGAAGATGAGATCGTACCAGACGGCGTCGCGGTCGCGCAGACCCATCCAGCCACGGGGTTCGATCTGGCAGTCGTCAGGGCCAGCTGCATTGGCGCCGAGAATTTCGAGGTCGGCCACCATGCTGTCGAACCGTTCGTGCATCAGGCCGTCGAACAGGTAGACGTTGCCGCGAAGCTCGAGACGGCTGACGTCGCCGCCCGTGGCGTACAGGTACAGATCGGTGCGGTATCCGCTGGGGGTCTCGACGCTGTTGAGGTCGAAGCTTTCAGTGCCGGTGAAGGTGCCTTCCATGAGACTGGACCACGTCCAGGTGGTCCAGGCGCCGCCGTCACCGCTGGCGACGTGGATGGCATCGCTGACTTCGCCGTTGAGCTCCCACAGCGCGCCGGTTTCGTCGGCGATGGTGGCTTTGGCGATGAGGCTGCGGTCTGCATCTAGGGTGAGCCCCTCGGGATCGGAGAGGTCGCCGTTGGCTTGTGCGTAGGTGTCCCACCATGCCCAGCCGGCCCAGCTGCGGCCGCTCGCCTCTTCGCAGTAGTCGTACCAAGATGAACCTTCGGCATCCATGTCGAGTTCGTCGATGTCTTCGTCCGGCACGCCCACGTAGATGTCGGGACAGGTGCCGGTTCGGGTGTTGAGCAGGTTGACGTGGCTGTCCCAGGCTTTGTAAGTGACCACGGTGGTGGACAGCATGATGGCGTCGGTGAAGGCGGCTTGCATGTCGATTTCGGTAATGTCCGGCAGCTCAAGCACGTCGGCCCCGGGGCGGTCGATGGGCGCGGCTTCTTCGACAGGCGGAGCGCTACATGCGACCAGAATCAACAGGAGGGGAAGAAGACGATTCATTCGGTCATCTCCTCGTCGGGGGCGTCGATGGGCCACATCGCGTTGAAGGTGATGTCGATTCGGTCGCCGGTCCGGACGCCGGTGTACCAGGGGGCCCAAACGCCGCTGACGCCCACGTTGAGGACGATTAAGTTGGTGGCCGCGTTCAAGCCCATTTGCCAGTCATCGGTCTCGCTAGGGAGATCAGGCGTTTGGCAGGTGCTGACGTCGCCCGATAGGATGGTGTAGCTGACGTCCATCACGAAGTCGCAGCTGGCACAAGTGTTCAGTGGGCGTTCGGTGCCCGTCCAGGACCAGACGACGAAACAGTCGGGTCCTTCTTCGATGTCCAGTTCGTCGATGTACTCTTGTAGGCTGATCTGGCCCGAGAACGCGTCATCGCTGCCGGTGACGTCCCAGAATCCTACCTCGGTGACGTACAGGTAGTGAGCGGGTGTTTGCTCGGAGATGTTGCCAAAGCCAGTGTCGTAGGAGAAGGTAGTAGATGACGTGGTGCGCGCAGTCATGGCCGTGGTTGGCGTGGACGTCGTTGAGCGGGTGGTGCCGCTATCTCCGCTTGGTGCCGTTGCACAAGCGCCGATGACCACCGCTAGCGCGAGGATGAACCCTCGAGCATACTCCATAAACCCTCCGGCGCGGTGCTTGCCGCTTTACCCACTTGTGGGTAGATGATGTTGGGTGACGCATTTGTTTGTCAAACGAAGGTGGTGTAATTAGCTTGGCGGGCTGATCTTAGCGTGACGCAGAACACGTTTCATGTGGGGCAAATCAAGCAGAATTGCCTGAGTAGCTCGTGAATGGGCTCTTTACAAAAGTGGCGCAAAGTGTCGAAAGAAATAAAAATCGCCGGTACATTTTTACTGCTTTCCTTGATGCTCCGATGGGGTTGGGTTCAGGGCATCGGCATGGGTGGGGGCCAAAGTATCACCTCTCCCAGCATGTCTTATCGTGCCCATGCGCAATCTTGGAACGGAGCTACGTTCTGGGGCGCGGACCGCCATTACAGCAAACTCTGGCTCATCGATCCTCTTGGCCGCGAGAGCTGGTCGGTGGAACTCGAGGGTGTTGCGCTAGACTGGCGACAGGACGGTGCGGTCACTTGGGCCCCCGACTCTTCGGTGGCGATCTATCGCGCTGAAAATGCAGATGGCACAATTATAGAGATACAAACGCCTAAGTTGCCAAACGTGAAGAGTGTGGACGAAGCGGCTTTGGAATTACTTGACGACGCCCGAGAGACTGCTCCGCTCGGACCATCCAGCCATCGCGACGCCCTTGGCGGCGGTGCTGATGGCGATGGCCAGCCAAATGCCGGTGATGCCCATTCCACAGGGCCAGGCCAGTAGCGCGGCGAGCGGAATCCGGGCAGCCGTTCCCAAGGCGCCAATCCAGAAGGCGGGCACGGTGTGTCCTCTACCAGTAAACGCCCCTTGGTAGATCGATTCTAGTGCCATGAACACAAACACCACCGACTGGATGCGCAGGTAGTGTGCGCCGGCTGCGATGGTCTCGGGTTCGTTGGCGAAGACGTCGAAGAGAGGTTCGGCGAACACGAACAGCATGATTGAGATCGGCACCATGAAGGCCAGGCACAGCTTTAGCGCGGCCCGGGCGCTCTCTCTGGCCCGCTTCAGGTCGCCCGCTCCGATGTGTTGACCGACCATTGTGGAGGTACCGACTTCGAATCCAACGGATGCTAGGTAGGGAATACTCTCGATGCGATGGCCGACTCCCAGCGCCGCCATCTGTACGTCGCCAAAGCTGGTGATCATCCGGCCTAGCACGATGTAGATACCGGAGAAGGCGATGCCACGGCCACTTACGGGAGCACCCACCTCTACGATCCTCTGAATACCCCGTCGATCTGGACCTTGGATGACTGGACCTAATCCTCGTCGAGCCAACAGGCCGCCCAAGAGAATGGCACCGAGCACGTTGACGATGACAGTGGCCCAGGCCGCGCCAGCGATTCCCAGGCCAGCGCTCCAGATGAGTAGTGGGTCGAGGAGTCCGTTGATGACCACGGTGACGACGGTGACCCACATTGTGGTTCGAGTATCTCCAATGCCACGGAAGACCCCGCCAAACACCGCGTTTAGGGCGAATGCACCGGCACCGAGGACGCTCGCTGTAAGATATGCACCGCCCAATTCGGCGATGCGACTCCCTCGATCGAACCCCAGTAGCCAAAAGTAGTCGGGGACCAAGGGAACGAGCAACAACGCTAGAAAAGCGGTTCCGAGGGCGACCCACAGGCCTTGGGTGAGCACGCCGCCGATGTCTGAGGTCTTACCGGCGCCCACCCTCTGCGCCGCGATAGCGTGCACGCCTGTGCCCCCAATGTCTCCCAGAAGCAGTAGGATCCACCAGGCAAATGCGGCACACCCGGTGGCGGTGAGCGCGTCGTCTCCCAAGCGACCTACGAACCAGGTGTCGGTGAGCAGGTAGCCGGTACGCAAAAGCCCGATGCACACCATGGGCCACGAGACGGACCACACGGCGCCCATCGGGCTCCGATTGAGAAGTGCAGTCATCTACCGATTGATGATGTGGATTGCCTCACCGAGGGCTGCTTTGGCGGCCTCCATGACGGCCTCGCCCAAGGTGGGGTGGGCGTGGATGGTGAGCCCGACGTCTAGGGCCTCGGCGCACATCTCGATGGCCAGGCTCGCTTCGCTGATCATGTCGGACGCGTGGCTACCCACAATGGTGACACCCAAGATGAGCTTGGTGTCGGCGTCGATGATGACCTTGGTGAAGCCGTCCGTGGCGTTGTTGGCGATGGCCTTGCCGATGGCGGCGAAGGGAACCTTGCCGACTTTGACGGCGCGTCCCTGCTCCTTGCATTGGTTCTCGGTCAGTCCCACCACCGCGATCTCGGGGTCGGTGAACACGACAGCGGGGATGGCCTTGGCATCGAATTGCACATTCTTACCGTGGATGACCTCGGCCACTAATTCGCCCTCGTGGGTGGCCTTGTGGGCGAGCATGGGCTGCCCGACAACGTCGCCAATGGCATAGACGCCGGGTACGTTGGTCTTCATTTGTTTGTCGACCGAGATGAACGGTCCGTCGAAGTTGACCCCGATGTCTTCGAGCCCCAGACCCTTGCTGTTGGGGCGACGACCGACAGTGACCAGCACATTATCGGCTTCGAGCGACTCTTTTCCCTTGGGGGTCTCGACGTGAACCACGATGCCATTGTCGGCCTGCTCCCAGCCCAGCGCCTTGGTCTTGAGCAGTATCTTGACGCCGTCCTTCTTGAGCTTGCGCTTCAGCGCATTGATGACGTCTTTGTCAAAGCTGGGCAACACCTGCTTCATCATCTCGACTACGGTGACGTTGGCGCCGAGCTTGGCGTACAAACTACCGAGCTCGAGGCCGATGTAGCCGCCGCCGATGATCACCATGTGCTTCGGAACTTCGGTGAGGGACAGGGCCTTGGTGGAGTCGAGGACGGGAGCGTCGGCGTAAGCAAATCCGGGGATCTGCACCGGAGTGCTGCCGGTGGCGACGACGATGTGGTCAGCGGTGATGGTCTGCTCGCCGTCGGCGTTGGTGACCGTGAGCGCGTTAGCGCCCGAGAACTTGGCCTCACCCATGAGCACATCGACCTTATTGCCCTTCAATAGTTGGCCCACGCCGCCGGTGAGTTTGGTGACCACGCCGTCTTTCCATCGCTGGATCTTGGACATGTCAATGCCGATATCACCATCGATGGTGAAGCCCATCTCGTCTGCGTGGGTGAGTTTTTCATACGTGTGAGCGGCGTTGATGAGCGCCTTGGACGGAATACAACCCACGTTGAGGCAGACGCCGCCGATGTATTGCTTGTCGATGATGAGCGTCTTGACGCCAAGCTGGGAAAGGCGGATAGCACAAGGATATCCGCCGGGGCCTGCGCCAATGACGACGGCCTGATAATGCGTGGACATGAGAGTCTCTCGGGTATGAAAGTGGGTTTTGCTTAGGCTTCGGCGGTTGCGCGAGCCAGCAGGTCGGTGCCCGGTGTGAGTTGGGCTTCGATGAGATGG
>JAACDH010000119.1 GCA_009936995.1 Rhodobacterales bacterium | reverse complement strand
TGCCAGGTTGTCGATCATCAGGGCCAGGGCGTCTGCGCCATCCTCCATCGCCGCCTGAAGCTCGTCGTCGGAGACGGGCCCCTGCGATTGGAGCGCCTGGAGCGCCACAAAACGGTCCCGACAGAAAGTCCCCGCGGTGAAGGCCACACCCAGTGGGGTGTTCACCTCGTGCGCGACGCCGGCTACCAAACCTCCGAGAGCAGCCATGCGCTGTTCGCGAACCAAGTCTGCCTGTGTTTCTTTCAGTGTCTTGAGGTTAGCTTCCAGCTTTTTGGCGTGATGTGCCAGCAGATCTGTGGTCCGATTGAGGTCGGTGGCCATGCGATTCATTTCTGAGCTGATCCGTCCAAATTCATCATCTCCAAAGAGCAGCAACGTGTGCTCCAGATCGCCTCTTCCAAAAGCAATGGCACCATCGGTCAGGACCTGCATGCCGTAGCTCAATCGCGCGATTAGGCCATACAGGACAACACCGATGACCATGAAGCCAAAGGCGAGACAGACCAGGAGCATTCTATCGATCTGCATCGAGATGGAGGCCAGCGCCTCTCGAGCCTGAACGACGCTGGCCCTGACGCTTGTGACTGCCGAAGGAAAGACCGATGCAAATAGCGCTTCACTTCTGGGTTGTGCCGCGGTTTGTTGGCGGGTGACGGCGGCCACGAAGTCACGATCGATGTTCTCGGCGACGTAGGTCCAGTCTGCGAGGAGCAGATCGGATTCGCGGGCCACATCCTGCAGTTCGGCAGAAGAAAGGTCGAGCGCGCCGATTTTGAGTGCATTGGATTGTTCCCGACAACTCGCGAAGGATGCGTTTAGACTCTCTTTGAGTTCGTCCTGTATACGACCGGTTGTCGCGGCCTCTGAGTCGCCACCTGCGTCCGCACCTGCGTCCGCCAGTGACGCGCTGAAGTAGGCCATCTGTCGTTGCGTATCCAGCATGCAGGACTGAAGTTCGACGAGCAAATGGTCGGCCCGCAGCTCCCGAGAAAGCAGGTCCACGCTCTCACCGCGCAGGTACGCGCCAACACCAATTAGCGCCAGAGCAGCGACGGCCGTGAAGGCTAGAACGGCTAGAACCAGTCGAAATCGATTGCGAAGTGTCATGGGTGGGTCATGATCTGAGCACCATGCTGTGGCTAGCGGTCCGCAAGCAAATCATCGAGGAAACCCAAGACCTGGACCTGTTCTGTGGAGAGAGGGGCCTGGATGATAGAGATGGCACCGGGCAGCGCCGCCACCAGCGCCGTGGCCGTGGCCGCATCGGGAACGGAATGCGGTGCCGTTGTGGCGCGTCCACGGAACACCATGCCTATCCAGTACTGCGTGTACTGGACCTCGCTCATCGCGGTGATGTCCTCGATCCAGGCCCGACGGGCCGCGCCGTCTCGTTGCCCATCAATCACCAAGTGCACACGCAACCCACCTGGCCAGAATCGCTGGTTGCCCAGCAGCAGCGCTCGCAAGTCGTCGAGGTCGAGGTTGTCTACGCTCACGTCGGGATGAGCGATGACCGTGAACGCGACGACTGAATCCTCACCGCCATTGGCCGCTTCGACACCCTGTGCACTTGCAGGTCCATGGAGAAGAAGCGCAATGGGTAGCAGAAGCCACAAGACGCCCCTGAACAGACTTACCATGCGGCACTCAACTGGATGGCGCCAGACCCGTTCCCGTCTTTGTTTGGCGTGGTCTCGTGCCGGGCCTGCGTCTTCAGCGCCAGCGTCGGGATTAGATCGATACGCAATCCTCCCACAATGGCCTTGTAGTCGGTAAAGGTCGCCATAGTGGGGTCTAGATCTTGGATGTTCAGCTGCTCGTAGCGCGTATACGGCTTCAGCCGCTCTCCGAGGATGCGAAGCCGGTAGGCCGCTTGCGCGTAGCCCGCCACACTCTGGTAGACCTTCGCGCTGGGGTGGCCACCGGCCTGGCCGCCATGCGACTCGTAGGCGTTGGAGACCAGAATGCCCTCGACAATCAACTCGGGGCGCTCGGAAGTGTAGGCCACATGCGCTGAACCCGCCGTTGTCTTACCCGACTGGTTTGTGGCGACCATGGGGCCGGAAAGTCCACCTACCCCAACCCTCAGGTGCGGAATGGCCCGGGGCTCCACAGCCAGAACAGCGTTATAAGTGAGCTGGACGGTCTGGAGTTCTCCCGTGCTGGGGATCATTTGGCCGGTTTGGGTCGTGCCTGTGGTCGTTGTGGTCGTTGGGGTCGGCATACTCATGCCCGTCATGCCCGTCATGCCCATCTCGGTTTCGCTTCCACCGTGTGCGTGTT
Organism: Rhodobacterales bacterium; assembly: GCA_009936995.1. Lineage (GTDB taxonomy): Bacteria > Myxococcota_A > UBA796 > UBA796 > JAACDH01. The sequence goes on along the minus strand of JAACDH010000119.1, from coordinate 803 downwards.
CCATATGGCCGGATGACACCGCGACGTTGTACCGAATTCCAAGCTGCCGAAGGGCTGGCAGTTGACCCGCCAGGAACGCGCCCGTCGCGTGGTTGGGCACGAATGAATTGCCATAGTCCAGGAAAGACGGGCGTTCTGTAGTCGTCTGCAACCAAACCCCGTGGTGAACCGTGGCGTTCCACCAGGTGAGGGGCAAGTGGTATCGCCCCGCCGAGATGGTCAGCGCGTCGCTGCTTTCCCACCGAAACAACAGCCGGTGAATACTGGCCACGCCCTCGTGGTCGTCGCCGCCAAGGGAAAGCTCTGCGAAGGTGGAAAAGTCTTCGGAAAGCTGGGCTGCCGTGTGAAAAACGAGCTGGCCAATTTCGAGCTCGGACGACTCAAAATTGTCGTCGAGATAAAGGCCAAAATCAGCAAATGCGCCGACAGTCACGCTGAGTTTAGCGCCGTTTTCATTGGGGAGGTAGGCCGACAGATCGATTGGAACAGGGTCTGCATCTGGGGCGTCCTCTTGGCCCACCGGGGTTGCCACTGGTTTCACCGAGGCGTCCTCTGCCGCGACCTCTTGCGTTTGCGACTCGGGCGCGGCCTCCGTGATGGGCTCAGCTTCTGGGGCCGGATCTTCCGAGGGCTGGGTCAGAGGTGTCTGTACGGACTGCGTCATTGGTGCTTCGTCCGATACCGGCTCTGCCTCTTGTGCAAAGGCGGGAAGGGCGACTAGTGCTCGGGATCCGAAGTTCGTTGGCAGTATCGGGCGGACTCGGCCTCCATCTCCCACGTGAAGCGTAGTGGCCCCAGGAGCT
>JAACDH010000664.1 GCA_009936995.1 Rhodobacterales bacterium | reverse complement strand
GTAGACATTAAACGCGAAAAACGACTATTCGTCGTCGTCCTTGACTGCGATAATTGCTTCGGTGGTGAGGAGCAGGCCCGACACGGAAGCCGCGTTGGACAGTGCGGTGAGCGTCACCTTGGTGGGGTCGATGATTCCCATCTCGAACATGTCGCCGTAGACGTCGTTCTGAGCGTCCCAGCCGTAGCTTACGTCGCCGCTACGGACGTTGTGAACGACGATGGAGGCGTCGGCACCCGCGTTGCTTGCGATGGCGCGGAGGGGCGCCTCACAGGTGTCGCGGATGATGGTGACGCCGAATTGCATGTCGCCTTCGAGCTTGAGCTCGTCGAGCGCGGCTTGGGCGCGGACGAGGGCCACACCACCACCGGGTACGACGCCGGCTTCGACGGCGGCGCGGGTCGCGTTGAGGGCATCCTCGACGCGTGCCTTCTTCTCTTTCATCTCGACTTCGGTGGGCGCACCGACGTAGACCACAGCGACGCCGCCGATCAACTTGGCCAGACGCTCTTGGAGCTTCTCGCGGTCGTAGTCGGAGTCGGTGTCTTCAATCTGGGCGCGGATCTGCTTGACGCGAGCGTTGAGCTCGGTGCGAGAGCCGGCGCCACCGATGATGGTGCAGTTGTCCTTCGTGACGATGATACGCTCGCAGCTACCTAGGTCGGCAAGGGTGACGCCTTCGAGTTTGACGCCCAGGTCTTCCATGACGGCGTTGGCGCCCGTAAGCGTGGCGATGTCGCCGAGCATGGCCTTGCGGCGGTCTCCGAAGCCAGGAGCCTTGACGGCCACAGCCACCATGGTCTTGCGAAGGGTGTTGACCACGAGGGTGGCGAGCGCGTCGCCCTCGATGTCTTCGGCGATGATCAGCAGAGGACGACCCGCCTCGGCCACCTTCTCGAGGGCGGGAAGAAGATCCTTCATGGCGGTGATCTTCTTCTCGTGAACCAGAATGAGTGGGTTCTCGAGGACCGCTTCCATGCGATCTTGGTTGGTGACGAAGTACGGCGACAGATAGCCGCGGTCGAACTGCATGCCTTCGACGATGTCGCTGTGCGTCGCGAGGCCCTTGGCCTCTTCGACGGTGATCACGCCTTCGTTGCCGACCTTGTCGATGCAGTCGGCGATGATTTGGCCGACTTCGGTGTCGCCGTTGGCTGAAATCGTAGCGACTTGGGCGATGGCGGCGGTGGTGTCGCAGGGACGAGAGATGTCGTGGAGGGACTTGGAGACGACGGCAACCGCCATCTCGATGCCGCGCTTGATCTCCATGGGGTTAGCGCCAGCAGCGACCAGCTTGAAGCCAGTGACGAGCACGGCTTGGGCCAAGACGGTGGCGGTGGTGGTGCCATCACCGGCGACGTCGTTGGTCTTGGAAGCGACTTCCTTGACCATCTGGGCGCCCATGTTCTGGAACTTGTCCTTGAGCTCGATCTCTTTCGCGACGGTGACGCCGTCTTTGGTGACCAGGGGCGAACCGAAGCTCTTCTGGATGGCCACATTACGTCCCTTGGGGCCGAGGGTGGTCTTGACCGCTGCGGCGAGGATGTTGACACCCTCGAGAATGCCGTTGCGGGAGTCGTCACGGAATTGGATGATCTTGGCAGACATGTCTACTCCTCGATGATGGCGAGGATGTCGTTCTCGCGTAGGATGATGTGGGCTTCGCCGTCGAGCTTGATCTCGTCACCGGCGTACTTGCCGAAGAGCACCTTGTCGCCAGCCTTGACGATGAGGGGAATGATCTCATTGTTGTCGCCGATGCGGCCGGTGCCGATCGCGATCACTTCAGCTTGTTGTGGCTTTTCTCTGGCGGACTCGGGAATGAACAGGCCGCCAGCAGAGCGGGCCTCTTGCTCTACGCGCTTGACGAGCACGCGGTCGTAGAGGGGACGGAAGTTCGCCATGGTGGATTCTCCAGGGACAGATTTTTGGTTTGGATGTGACCTGCGTGAGGCCGTGATTCAAGGCCGTCAGGGGTAGTCACCGTGCTCCGGTGCGTCAAGGTCTTGCGCCTCGATTTACGAATCCCCTTGACGCTTTGCTCGGCGGGTATAGTTTCGGTTGTGAACGGAGCGCGCCCTCCTGGCGTTCTTCAGTAAAATGTAGGATAAACCCTAACGATTGAGATGTGCTCCCTTCGCTGGGGTGCGTCCAGGAGTAACCAATGGGCAAGATCATCGGAATCGATCTCGGAACCACCAACTCGGTTGTAGCCGTCATGGAAGGCGACCAAGCCGTCGTCATCGTTAACGAAGAGGGCGCGCGTACTACGCCGTCCGTCGTTGGTTTTGGCGCAGACGGTGAACGCATGGTGGGCATCGTCGCTCGCCGCCAGGCCATCACCAACGCCGAGAACACGGTGTACTCAGCCAAGCGCCTCATCGGACGCAAGTTCGACGACTCCAAAACAGAAGTCGGCCGCTTGCCGTACAAGGTCGTCAAGGCCCCCAACGGCGACTGCCGGATAAAGGTCCAAGACAACGAGTACAGCGCACCTGAAATCTCGGCCATGATTCTGCAGAAGCTGAAGATGCAGGCCGAAGCGTACCTGGGCCAACCGGTCACCGAAGCGGTCATCACCGTTCCCGCCTACTTCAACGACGCCCAGCGTCAGGCCACCAAAGACGCCGGTCGTATCGCTGGCCTCGAAGTCAAGCGCATCATCAATGAGCCCACGGCTGCGGCCCTCGCCTACGGCATGAACAAGAAGGCCGAAGAAGTCATCGCGGTCTACGACTTCGGCGGCGGTACCTTCGACATCTCCATCCTCGAAGTCGGCGACGACGTGGTGGAGGTCAAGGCCACCAATGGCGACACCCACTTGGGCGGCGACGATGTAGACCATGAGGTCATGAACTGGCTCATCGCCGCGTTTAAGAAAGACACGGGCATCGACCTCACCGGTCAGACCATCGTTCTTCAACGCCTCAAAGACGCCGCCGAGAAGGCGAAGATCGAGCTCTCCACCGCGCAGAGCACGGAGATCAACCTTCCGTTCCTTACGGCCGACGCTAGCGGTCCTAAGCATCTCCAAGTGAAGCTCACCCGCTCCGAGTTCGAGCGGATGATCGACGGCATCGTCAGCCGCACCATGGAGCCCTGTAAGAAGGCCCTGAAGGACGCCGGCCTTACCCCCGCCGACATCGACGAAGTCATCTTGGTCGGCGGCTCTACCCGCATCCCGCTGGTTACCCAAAAGGTCAAGGCGCTGTTCGGCAAGGACCCCACCCGCTCGGTCAACGCCGACGAAGTTGTGGCGCTCGGCGCTGCGATTCAGGGCGGCGTGCTCTCGGGCGACGTCACCGACATGCTGCTCCTCGATGTCACTCCGCTGTCTTTGGGCATTGAGACCCTCGGCGGCGTGATGACCGTCATGATCGGCCGCAACACCACCATTCCGCACTCCAAGAAGGAGGTCTTCTCCACGGCGGCCGACAATCAAACGGCGGTGGATGTGCAGGTGCACCAGGGCGAGCGTCAGATGGCAAAAGACAATCGAATGATCGGCAACTTCCGTCTCGACGGTCTGCCTCCGGCGGCTCGTGGCATGCCACAAATCGAGGTCACCTTCGACATCGACGCCAACGGTATTCTGTCGGTCTCCGCTTCTGACAAGGCCACGGGTCGCGACCAGAAGATCACCATCGAAGCAGGTTCCGGTCTCTCCGATTCCGAGATCGAAAAGCTGGTCACCGAGGGCAAGGCCTTCGAGGAAGAGGACAAAGAGCGTCGCGACCTCATCGAGGCCCGCAACAACCTCGACAACCTCGTCTACCAAGTCGAGAAGACCCTCACCGAGAACGGCGACAAGCTGCCGGAAGACGATAAAGCGAAGCTCGAAGCCGATGTCGCCGCCGGTCGTGAAGCCCTCGACTCCGACGATCTCGACCAAGTCAAGGGCGCGTTCGACACCCTCCAAGCGGCTTCTCATAAGCTCGCCGAGGTGATGTACCAAGCCGACCAAGCGGGCGGCGGTGATGCTGGTGGCGCCGGTACCGATGCCGGTCCGTCAGAAGATGACGACATCATCGACGCCGAGTACGAAGACGCATAGTTCAACGCAATCGTGCCGTCGATTCTGCTTTCAGGCAGCCTCGGCGGCATAACTGTGACCGGAGATTACCGTGCCGCGTGATTACTACGAGGTGTTGGGTGTCCAAAAAGACGCCGATGCCCCGACCATTAAGAAGGCTTTTAAGAAGGCTGCTCGTAAGTTCCACCCGGACTTAAACCCCGACAACCCCGAGGCAGAAGTCAGCTTCAAAGAGGCCAGCGAGGCCTACGATGTGCTGTCAAAGCCGGAGAAGCGCAAAGTCTATGACCAATACGGTCACGAGGGGCTTCACGGGCGTGGGTTCGATCCCAACTTCACCGACATCAACGACATTTTCTCTGCCTTTGGAGACATGTTTGGGGGTGGGTTTTCCGACTTCTTCGGTGGTGGTGGTGGTCGCAGTCGCAGTCGCGGTCGCCGCAGTCCCAAGCGCGGCGCCGATCTTGAGATGGTTGTTCCGCTCTCCTTTATGGAAGCGGCATTGGGCGTCACCAAACAGCTCGAAATCCCGCGGCATACCCACTGCGAAACCTGCGATGGCGGTGGCCTAAAAGACGGGGCCAAGGCTGTCTCTTGTGGAACCTGTGCCGGCCATGGCCAGGTGATTCAGGCCCAGGGCTTCCTGCGTATTCGCACCACCTGTCCCGCGTGTCAGGGCCAAGGAAAGACCGTCGATCCCGGCGACCAATGCGAAGACTGTGGTGGTGGCGGGCGCAAGCGCGAGACCATCGAGATCGAAGCGCGGATACCGCCTGGAACCTACGGTGGCTTGCAGATTCGGCATCCCGGGAAGGGCGAAGTCGGCGAACCTGGTGCACCCCATGGCGACCTCTATCTCACCCTAGACGTCCAATCCCACGAGGTGTTCAAGCGCGATGGGGCCGACGTGTACGTCACTGTGCCCGTCCCCTACGCCATTATGGCTCTCGGCGGCGAGATCTGCATTCCGACCGTTCATGGCGAAGAGCCCATGACGGTCAAGCAAGGCACTGCGTCGGGCGATGTCATCAAGTTGCGTGGCAAGGGAACTGACGAGCTGCGCGCCCGTGGAACCCGTGGGGACCATCACGTTCGTCTTGTGGTCGATGTGCCCACGGAGCTGTCCGAAGAAGAGGAAGACCTCTTGCGCAAGTTAGCGGAGATTCAATCCGTTGGCGTCACAGAGAAAGGTTTCTGGAAAGGCCTGTTCGAGAAGTTCACTATCTGAGGAAGCACATGTCGGAAGTATCCGTTGAGGACATCGAGGCTCGCGTTCGCGAAGTGGGTCCCGTTTTTGAGTCCGCTCGCAACGAAATGGCCCGTGTCCTGGTAGGCCAGCGCTACATGGTCGATCGCCTGCTCATTGGCTTGCTCGCCAATGGTCATGTGCTCATCGAAGGTGTGCCTGGCCTGGCAAAAACCACCGCCGTTAAGGCGCTGGCCGGCAGCCTAAGCCTCCAGTTCAGCCGCATCCAGTTCACTCCCGATTTACTGCCGGCTGATCTCATCGGCACGCAGATCTACGAGCCCAAGACTGGCGACTTCAGCACTCGACTGGGGCCTACCTTCGCCAACGTGGTGCTCGCCGACGAGATCAACCGTGCGCCGCCCAAGGTGCAATCGGCCCTGCTTGAGGCCATGCAGGAACGTCAGGTGACCATCGGAAATAAGACGTTCGACCTTCCGAAGCCGTTTCTCGTGCTCGCCACGCAGAACCCGCTCGAGCAAGAGGGAACCTATCCGCTTCCCGAGGCTCAGACCGACCGGTTCATGCTCAAGCTCAACGTCGGATACCCAAGCTTTGACGAGGAAATTCAGATCCTGCAGATGTCTGGAAAGCCTACTGCCAAGCTCGCCGCTGTGGCCTCCGAGGCCGACCTGATCAAGGCCCAGTCCTTGGTGCAAGAGATCAAGGTCACTGACGTGTTGCAGCGGTACATCGTCAGCTTGGTGCGCGCCACCCGCGACCCAGCCAGCGTCGATAAGTCGTTGGCTCGTACCATCGAAGTGGGTGCATCTCCTCGTGCGTCCATCGCTTTGGCGGCCGCGGCTCGTGCCCACGCCTTTCTCGACGAGCGAGGCTACACCCTCCCCGAAGACGTTAAAGCGATTGGTCGCGACGTGCTCCGGCACCGGGTGTTGCCCACCTACGAGGCCGAGGCCGACGGTCTCACCTCCGAACAAATCGTCGACCGGATCCTCGACGCCGTCGAGATGCCTTAAGGTCTTCCGTCTATGTCCCTCCTCACCGCCGAAGAGCTGCGAGAATTACGCCGTCTGCACATTGTGGCCGGTCGAAAGGTAGACTCGCTCTTTGCGGGTGACTATCGGTCCGCCATTCGCGGGCAGGGCATGGAATTCGAGGAAGTACGCGCCTATGTGCCCGGCGACGACGTCCGGCACATCGACTGGAACGTCACCGCGCGGACCGGCGAGCCGTTCATCAAGGTGTTCCGCGAAGAGCGTCAGGTCACCGTCATGCTGGTGGTCGATGTCTCCGCCAGCACCCACGTGGGCAGCGGTGGCCGCGACGGTCGAACCGATCGGCGGCTGCAGATTGCCCGGATCGCCGGCGGGCTCACGTTTGCGGGAATTCGAAACCAGGATCGCATCGGCCTGGTCACGTTCACCGACCAGATCGAGACTTTCCTCACGCCCCGTCGCTCTCGCGGGCATGCCTGGGCCGTCATTCAGAAGATTTACGAGTCGCAGAGCGAACATCGGGGCACCGATTTGGTTCAGGCCTTGGGCTTTGTGCAGCAGATACAGCGCCGTAAAGCCGTGGTGGTGGTGATCAGCGATTTTCTCGACGATGGCCCTTGGGATCGGGTGATGGGCGCACTCTGCCAGCGGCATAAGGTGCACGCAATCGTGGTTCACGACGCCATGGACGAGGGACTGTCCGGTCTGGGTTTGATGGAAGTCGTAGACGCCGAGACCGGCCGTACCCAGTTGGTTGACGCTCGCAATTGGGTCGCGAAGAAGAGCCTGGACGAGCGGGTTCGCGCCCTTCGTCGCTTGGGGGCCGCGGCTTCCGGCCTCTCCACGTCCGACGACGCTTACACGGTGCTGCATCAGCACTTTCTGCGCGCGGGTGCGAGCCGATGAACCGTGCAGTACTCCTGTTGCTAATGGTCATGGCCTGTGCGCCAGAGCTCGTCGCCGAAGACGCCGGAGTGGTAAACGTTCGCTCCTGGCTCGATGACGTCGGTACATCGGGTGGCGCCTTGGTCATTCAGACCGAATTCGACCCCCAAGGCGAGGTCGATCTGCCCACGCCCAGTGTCGAGGGCCTCACCTTTGAGACGATCGGAGAGCCCGTCCTCGAGCGTATCGGCGTCCACGAGGTGTGGACACAACGCTATCGATTCCGCGGCGACAAGGGCAGCTACGAAATTGGACAGCTCGAGGCGGTTTGGCACGGCTCCGATGAAGTGCTGCATGCCCAATCGTCTCCGCTATTTGTGGACCTCTCCACCGACGCTCCCCGTGAAGGCGAGATCGCAGGTATTGTCGAACCCGCGCGTCTCTTCGAAATCCCTTGGGCGGTGATCGGTGCCATTGGCGGCGCCATCGCGCTGCTCATCGGTGGAACCCTGCTCGCGTTTCGCAAGCCCAAAGAGGTTGTCTTGGCTTCGGTTCGGGCCGAGGCCCCCGACATTTTGGCCATCCGACATTGGGAGGCCGTGCGTCGTGACGACGCCCTCAGCGACCACGACAAGGCGCTCAACTTGTCTCGCATCTTTCGCGAGTATGCCGACGCAGTGCTCGGTTTTCCAGCCTCCGCCTGGACCACCACCGAGACGGTCAACCACCTGCGCGGCCTAAGCCACTTGCCCGAGGGAAATGTGCCGCGGGCTCGCCGCCTGCTTCGCGCCACGGATAAAGTGAAGTTCGCCGAAGTAAAACCGGGCGAAGACTTCTTCGAGGACCTCGACGCCGATCTGCGCGCCTTCGTGGGCAGCACTCGTCCCCATCGCTGGGATCCCAAGGAGTCCCCATGATCGAATGGGCCAGTCCTTGGGCGCTTCTGTTTCTAATTCCGGTGCTCGCGCTGCCTTTCCAGCAGCGTCTCACGGGGTTGAATCGATTGGCTGTCGGTCAGTTGAGTGGCATGAAAGCGAGCTTTTCGGTTTGGGTTGCCCTGGCGTGGGTTCCTGGCGCCCTTCGAGTTGCCGGGCTGGCGCTGTTGGTCGTTGCCATGGCTCGCCCACGGGTCACCCAACGGGATGTGATGGTTGAATCCGAGGGTCTCGACATCGTGCTCGCGGTCGATACATCAGGTTCTATGGGTCAAGACGACTTTAAGGTGGGCATCCGTCCCACCGATCGGCTCACCGTGGCCAAGGCCGTCATGGCCGAGTTCATCGAGGCGCGTCCACACGACCGCATCGGCTTGGTGGCGTTCGGCGAAGAGGCCTACACCCATGTGCCGCTAACGCTCGACCACGATTCTCTGATCGCTGTACTCGAACAAGTACAAATCGGAATGGCAGGTGCCCAAGGTACCGCGGTTGGTTCGGCCGTCGCCGTGAGCGCCAAGCGACTGAAAGACCTCGACGCACCCGACAAGCTGGTCATCTTGCTCACCGACGGTCGCAGCAACGCGGGTCGAATCGCGCCGATGGAAGCAGCTCAGGCCGCTTCTGCTCTCGATATCACCGTGTATACCATCGGAATCGGATCAGGTGGGTCCAGCATGTTCCGGGCGCTTAGCGGCGGCGTCGACGACGGTTCGCTTCAGGCCATCGCCGAGGTGACGGGCGGAAAGTACTTCAGGGCCACCGATCTGAACGCTCTAAAAGAGGTGTACACCACCATCGACGAGCTCGAGCCCAGTCCGGCCGAGGTTCGTCAACTGGTCACCCACGTCGAGCTGTTCCGGCGGTTTGCCGTGCCCGGCCTGCTGTTGTTGCTGCTTGAATTCCTGCTGTCGGCCACTGTGCTTCGGAGGGGGCCATGAATTGGGCAGAACCCACCTGGCGAATTGGATTATTGGTCATCGCGGTGCTGTCCGTGGTGTCGATTTGGGCCACGCGTCGGCATCGCACCTTGCTGATGAAGGCGTTCGGCACGCTGTACGACAAAATTCTCCCGAGGAACATTCGTATTCGTCGATCGCTTCGCAACTTCCTGGCGTTGGCCGGTCTCGCTAGCGTGGTGTTGGCGCTGGCTGATCCGCGATTCGACAAAGAGATCCGTTCTATTCAGGCGGAGGGCGTCGACATCGTGCTGCTTCTCGACCTCTCTAAATCTATGGACGCCCAAGACGTCGAGCCCTCCCGACTCGAGCGGGCCCGTCGCGAGATCGCCGACCTGTTCAAGGTGATGGAGTCGGATCGGGTGGGCCTGGTGGTCTACGCCGGAGGCGCCTGGCCGCGGTTGCCCCTCACAGAAGACCTTCGTGCCGTGCAGTTGGTGCTCTCCGAGGCCGACTCCGACACCTTCGTCTCTCAGGGCAGCGCCCTCGACGAGGCCATCAAAGCCGGTGTTGAGCTGCTTGAACGCAGCGAGTCAACCGCAGGAAAGGCTCTGCTAGTGCTTAGCGATGGCGAGTTCCACAACGGCGGAGAGAAGGCGTTAGCCGCCGCGGACGATGCCTCTGCGAAGGGCATCTCTATCTACACCGTGGGCATCGGTGAGGGGGCCGCGCCCATCCCTCATCAAGGCGGGTTCTTGATGCACAAGGGTCAACAGGTGCAGAGCGTGCCCGACGACACCATCCTGCGAGAAGTGGCGAAGCGCAGCGGCGGTGCCTACGTTCACTCTGTGGCTTCCTCTAACGACATCACAAGCTTGTACCGCAACGAGATGCGGACGCGCTTGTTGGCGACCTCTCGCGCTGCGTCGCAACGAGAGACCTGGCGAACGGCCTACCAATGGCCGCTAGGGATTGGGATCTTCGCGTTGCTGCTCAGCGCCTGGCTCGGCGACGGAAGGCGTCCCTATGGTGCAGTCGCAGCCTTGCTCCTCACGGTGTCGCTGCCCGTGCCACAGGCCATGGCCGGAACCGTCACCCAGGCGGATCAGCAGTATCGTGACGGCGACTATCGCGGCGCTGCGGACTCGCTTACCGAGCTGTCTCTAGAGCGTCCTACCGATAGCGATATCTTCCGGCGCTTGGGGTCTGCTCGCTACCAGGCTGGCGACTTCGAGGGGGCTGCGCGCGCCTTCGATCAGGCGGACCGATTGAATGGTGGCACCGATACGGACAGCGCCTTTAACGCGGGTAACGCCCACTGGCAGGCGGGTCGTCTAGAGGAGGCACAGCAACGGTATCAGAAGGTGCTGGCCCAAGATCCGTTCCACCCCGGTGCTACGCAGAACCAGCAGATCTTGTCCCAAGAGTTGGAGGCCCGTCGCGCACCGCCGCCGCCGCCCCCTCCGCCGCAGCAGGGCGAGGGTGAAGACGAGCAGCCCGACGACAAACCTCAGGACGAACCCGATGAGGGGGAGGGCAACCCCGAAGAAGGCGAACCGCAGTCGGGCAAACCCGAGGGCGAGCCAGACTCGGAAAACAGCCCGGAAGAGGGCACGCCAGATCTAGAAAATGTCGAACCCAGCGACGAGTCGGGCGACCCTAACGAAGAAGAGCAAGAGGGCAGCGCTGGCGAGCCAGGCGAAGAAGTCGAAGAGGGCGAGACCATCACCGAGGGGCAGGCCGACAAGCTGCTCGACGGTGTCGAAGAGGGCAATCAACGAATGCGTTACGGCGGTAAAGCGGGCGGTAAACCTTGGTAAGGATGGCAGCCGTTGCGATGGCGATGAGCATCTCCGTGCCGTGTTTTGCCGGGCAGGTTCAGCTCCAGCTCGAGCCCAGCTCCCTACAAGTGGGGCAGACGGGCCACCTTACCGTGTACATGGTCGGTGGAAAGACGCTTACGGCACCCGATATCCCCAAGGTGGATGGGCTGCTATTTGAGTTGGATAGCAGTTTTCAACGCTTCGCACCTTCAGGTTTTGGTACCACTCTTGTGGTGGGCTACCGCTATCGGGTCACGGCGACCCAAGAGGGTTCGTTTACGTTGGGGCCTTGGGATTTCTCCTTTAAGAATCGGGAAGTCGTGCGGTCCGAGCCGGTGGTGCTTCGGGTCAAGGCGCGCTCGGAGAGTGAGCGCGATGCCGAGATTACTGCGACTGCGGGATTCGGGACTGACAAGGCCTGGGAGGGCCAGCTGGTGGTGTACAGCTACCAACTCGAGGCCCATGTGCCCATCCTCCTCGCCGACTGGCGTATTCCCGACTTTCAGGGGCTCACAGCGCCCCTTCACGGGCAGGCCATTCGATTGGACTACGACGTCGATGATGTCGACGGCAAGATCATGTACCGCGGTGGCGCTGTTCCGTTGGTGGTTACGGGGACCGGCCAACAGAACCACGGTGCAGCAATGGTGTCCGTTCGGTTGGCACCAACCGAGCCCAGGTCACGCTCGCGCTTCTACAGCCCAAAGGTCGTCCAGGGCGTCACCGATCCCGCGCCCTTGGCCGTCACCTCCTTGCCGGACCCACCCGACAACTTCTCGGGCTTAGTCGGAGACTTTCGGTTCCAATCGCAGCTCGATCGAGCCGAGGCTCCGGTGGGTGCATC
>JAACDH010000118.1 GCA_009936995.1 Rhodobacterales bacterium | reverse complement strand
GAGGGCTACCCAAGCCCGACTTCCCTTTTCGTTGGCCACGACACCTACGGGTTCGGTGCCCACCCGCACGGTTTGCTCGACTTCCAGTGTCTTGGCGTCGACCAACGCGATGCTTCGGTCGGTGCGGAGGCTGACCAACAGATGATTGCCCATCCGAGCCAATCGCGTGGGTTCTCCACCCACTTTGGCGGTCAATACTGTTTTACCATCTGTATGGAGCCGAGATAGCGTTCCCTCGTCGGGGTTGACCGCAAAAACGGCATCGCCTCGTGCACTACTGACTACGGTACTGCTGCCTGTCGCAAACGTTGGATCGTTCAAACCACCGCTACACCCTGCCAAAATTGCCAGAATCCAGATCATATCAGCTCCTACCCTGCCAACAGAACACTACACGACGATTCTCGGGGTCACCACCACCTAATCCAAGAAGACAGCCCCCCTAACGGCCGCGTGCTACCGTCCAAGTCATTCAGGAGAATGTCCGGTCCCCATGGCCAACTCTTCTTCCTTGCTCCGCTATTTTGTCTGTGGACACCCCAGCTGGCCCTCGCCCAAGACGCCCCAAGTTCGATCGCAATCAGCGTCGGAACCCGCGCAAACCCACTCGACAGTATCACCCCATGGGTATGTTCGGCCTGGGCGGACGGGTGCGACTACCCTCCGAGAAGCTCACGCCAGTTTTCGGATTCCAACACACCAGTGGTCGGGGCAGCGACTTTCCCGAAGACCGCTTCGGCCAGCGAGACTTCACCCGTCTAGACAGCTCTAGCGCCTTCTTCAGATTTCGTGGAAATGCAGGCGCCCCGCCGCGATCAGCGCGGTGACTCCGTACGGAATCGGCGGCGTTCTCACCACACTCCAGCGAACGGGCTGCGGCGACACCGAACGGAAATATCACTTCAACGAGCTGGGACTGGGCGGCGTGGGCGGCATCGGTGCCGACGCGGGCATCGCCGACGGCGTAGCGCTCGGAGGCATGGCGGTGGCGAACTTATCAGGCAGCTCCGACTTCAGCGATGGAGAACTGTACAACCGCGCATCCGCGCTCGCGCTCAACACCTACGCCTCCATACCGCTCACGGTGTGGCGATGATTATCGCGCTGCTGGCCGCAAGCCTGGCGCAAGACGTAGAACCGCCCCAAGACACGTCTTGGACGCTCCGGATGGACTCGGGAATGCGCCCCCTTGGGCTGCCCATCGGGGCGCTAATTGGGGGCGGAATACGGGTCGGAAAGCCCCTCGGTATCGTCACCCCATTCGCCGGAGGGTCCGCTGCCTGGGCCAGCGGGGGAAACGGCATCGAACAGGGGCAAGACGATAAAGAACAGGTGGGGGCTGCCCTATACACGGCTAGCCTCGGCGCACGCCTGGTCATGGCAGCGCTTCCCGCCGCCCAGACGTTCTTGGTCGCAGGCCGCATGTTCACCCACGGCGCCGGCTAGAGCACCCACAGCTGGGACGCGGGTCGCAAGACGGTGCAGAGCGTCGCGGGTCCGGGTGGGTTCTTTGGCGGCGGCGCCGACGCCTGGCTCAACTCGAAGGTGAGCGTGGGACTCGAAGCCGGTATGTCGGTTAGCCTCGGCGCGTTCGGCGTAAAAGAGATCGGACCAAGCGAGGGGTACAGCTCGTCCGATAGCGCCTCCTTGCTGTACTCGTACAGCGCCCTCGACCTCACACTCTGGTTGGGAGGCACGCCGCCATGAGCGGCGCCCTCTTCGCGCTCGTCCTTTGGCCCCTCTCCACAGCCCATGTGGGTGTCTACGCTAGCTTTTGGGCGGTAGGGCGAGACGGCGTCAACACAAATGACTTCGAGCCCGACGCCTCGGGGGCCCTCCGCCCGGTCCTTGGAACCAACGCCGCCATAGGGCTCGACGCACCGGTATCGCAGAACTTGTCGCTCTCCGTCCTGCTGGGCATCGACTACTTCACCGCGGGATACCCGCTCGGAGTGTGGGTCAGTCAAGGGGGCCTATTCACAACCTACGGCTCCGCCAATATCAACCTCTGGTTGTAGCCTGGGGCAAAGGGGACGCCAATCGGGTCTGCAGGGGTTAGAGTGGCCACATGAGGTCACTACTTTTCATCGTCATCGCCGTCTCTCTCGGACTCTCTGCGCCAGCCCTAGCCGGCCAGACCACAGAAGAGGCCGAGGTGCACCGCTTAGTCACCGAGATGAACAAGTTCGCCTCCCGCAACGCCTGGTCCGGCGCCAGTCGCGCCTACGGCTCCCTGCTGTTGGTTCCCGGAGCCGAGATCGACATGGAGACCCATCTTTTGGGTGTCCAAGCCGCCAAATCCGATGGAGACGTGGTCGCCACTTGGCGCCGGGTCAAGCACATCCTCACCTTGGCGCCGCTCAACGAAGATCTGATCATGCAGATGGCCGAACTAGAGGCCAACTACGGCCCAGTCAACCTCAAGATGCACACTCGATTCGACGGAGATCCCACGTTAAAAGGCCAAGATCTTGGATTCAACCCAGAGTACAGCGCTGTGTTCGAGTACGCAAAAGATGCCATCCTGAAACAGGGCGTCTATGTCGGCCCATTACCCTTGGGTCGCTACGACCTGGGCCATGAGCACTTCGAGATTATCGGTGGACCCGAGGTCGTCCTCCTGGTGAAGAGACAAAAATAGCGTCTACCCTGGATTTTACACCGCTGCCAGCAGCTCGACTGTCCGAACGGCCCGCGCTTCTTCGCGAATCTTCCACCGGGAATGTTGACGAGCCCCCAGCGTCACGAGGGAGCACGTGACGGTCCGAACTCGACCGCCCCTAGGGCGCCCGCCAGCGACCTCGGACGTCCTCGACCGCGCGCCAGGCGATGACAGCAACCTAGACACCCGATGCGGGAATCTCCACGATTTCAAAGAGGGCGGCCCGCTGCACGTCGTGCACCTTAGCAAGCGCCGATAGCACCGGAAATGTGGCCGCAGGGCAAGGTTTTCGATCCGCAGCACAACTGCAATCTGACGCACTCGGACCAATCCAGAGAAGCCTTTACACGAAAAACATGCTACTTAGCCCGGGTGCAGTGCATACACGCCGTGGGGAGTTCGGCGTGTAGAGCAGTTCTATGGGAGTCTCTTAGCATGGCCTTTCGGTTCCAATGTCCGAAGTGCAACACCGCAAGCTT
>JAACDH010000663.1 GCA_009936995.1 Rhodobacterales bacterium | reverse complement strand
GTTCGCTCCTACTGCCCTCCTCAGGGGTGCCACATGCCTCTTCTTCCCGATGCATTAAGAGCTATTTCGCTTTGCGCGGTGCTCACTGCTACGGCCTGCACCGCGGGCTCACAGCCAGAAGAAGTCCCGTCAGAGACGACCTCTGGCACTGCAACCGGTACCGGTACCGGTACAGGGACAGGGAACGAGACAGAGACAGAGACAGAGACAGAGACCGGCACCGAAACCGCAGTCGCACCCACCCGAGTGCTGTTCGTGGGCAACAGCTTCACATTCTGGAACAACGGGGTCGATGCTGAAGTGGCGTCACTTCGCCTGGGTACGGGCGCCACAGCCTTCGAATCTTTTGCGGTCACCCAGGGAGGGGCCTCTCTTCAGGTGATGTGGGAACAGACGAATGTGACCGATGTCATCGCCAACGGTGACTTTGATGTCGTTGTGCTGCAAGAGGACATTCCCGAGACTGATGTGAACCGATTCCACGAGTACATGCGGCTGTTCGACCAGGCCATCCGAGACAGCGGCGCGACCCCGGTGATGTTCATGGCCTGGGACTACGACAGACTCGGTTGGATCTCGATGGACGAGATTGCAGACGCCCACTGGGATATCGGAGACGAGCTCGCAATTTCGGTTGCGCCCGTAGGACTGGCCTGGAAGCGCAGCAGCGCGGACCGCCCAGCTCTGAATATGTACGACAACGACGACGAACACCCAAGCGTCCATGGCACATACCTGGCGGCGACCACGATCTACGGCGTCGTGTTCGGCGAGAGCCCAGTGGGACTGACGTACCGACCCAACGGGGTCTCGAGCGAAGAAGCTGGGTTCCTTCAATCGATCGCTTGGGATGAGATCCAAGCGAACTGACCGCTGAGCAGTATGCGCATGCCCAGGCGATGACGCAGGGGGCGTCGGTGCACCGCGGAATCGTGAGCCAGCCGAACTGTCGTCCTCTGCGAACTCTCCATCCGCGGTGGTCGCCCTACACCGGGTCCTTCACCCCACGAATTCAAGACCCACCCCGCCATCCAAAAACCCATGTCTCCGCTCAAAATTCATTCCTGAAACCGCCCCAAACTCAGGCGGCGAAACGGTCGTCGTGATGCAGACCACTCAGAACGGGCTCACCAATCAGGTGCCTGTGGCGCCGAGGCAGTCCGCCAGGGTCCGCCTGGCCTGCCTCCCGAAAGCGCGTCTTACTCTGTCACTGTGGCACGTAACCTCCTGCTGTCGCCAGGTGCAGACGAAGGCCAGGGCACCGACCCTGCGGTAGCTGGGCGGCTCGGGCAGAAGCAAGTTGGGGTAATGGCGGCCCTCGAGGCTGACGTTTCGCGGAGCGTTCGAGGCTCTTGAGCACGTCGAGCGTATCGGGCGGGCGAACAACGGCGCGATTGGTAAGGCGACCGCCGCAAACGCAGGCAAGTCCGCAATCCGGACCGGCCGAGGTCCTCAAAGACGCGCCAAAGCAAATCGGCCGGTCCGGAGTCGCCCAAGCATGCCATCGAGACTTTCCCTTCGCGGGCGTCTTGCACAGCCGTTCTCTCAACGCCGTTTCGGGCGGCTCCGGCATCACCAGGTTCCGAAGGCAATGCCTTGGCGCAAGGGCCCCGTGATACGACACGCCGTTCTTTCGGTTGGGGGGAATTAGTGATTTCATCTTCAGCGAGGTGCCATTTATGCTGGACAAAGAGATGCTCTAATACTTCCTATGGTGCGCCAGGCCAAGCTTGGAGGGGAGGGATAGGTTGTAGACATGAAATCCCCTTTGCACCCACGCGCATGGCACCCCGCAGGTCGGGGAGATCTCCCCGCTTCTTGCGAACATCTACCTGCACGAAGTTCTTGATCGCTAGTGGGTTGAGGAGGTTGTTCCCCGACTGGGTGGTCGGGCGTTCTTGGTCCGGTATGCGGACGACTTCGCGAGGTTGACTCCGTTCCCGCGGTCGGCGCACTCGAGCACTGGGCCGCCGTAGCCAACGGTATCTCTCTTGGGCTCGATTCAGTTATTTCGAGCGCCGCTCCCCCTGACTGCCAGCCAGGCTGACACCTTGGCGCCACCGGCCAGTTTGAAAGGTGAATGTGTGAACCGAGGAGCCGGATGCGGGAATTGGGCACGTCCGGATCTGTGGGGGGCCGGTGAGACGACTCATCGGCCTACTCGACCTCTCCGAGTCAACCCGCTCGAAAACCGGACGAACAACAAGCGCTACCTGCCGTTTCTCGACGACATCATGGCTGCCCTGACCAAGAACGGTCTAGACGAGGGCTCACGCAATGAGATTCTCGCCATTCTCTAGGCAATCAAAGGACAAATCATCATCTTGTAGCCAGGGTAATGACAAGCACACGGGTGACGCTGCCCAGGGTGCTTGCATGGCCCTACTCGACAACATTCGTCGTGCCCGGACTTCCGCCTACAACCTCTTGAACACAGCCAGCCACATCCGCGCAGCAGTCCGTCTCCCGCGCCCACGCGACATCCGCGCCCACGGGACCGTAGTGAATGACCTCACCGGCCTGGTCGAACCGAAACAGGCCAATGCTCTCACCGTCTTCATCCAGCGCGAAGGGCAGATGCGTGGGACCCAGGTCGGGCAGGTTGTCGGCGGACAGCACCAGGTAGCCACCTGCGGGCACCACCAAGCTGGGATCGAGCGGATGGTCGTAGGGATCGTCTGCGTTGTCGGTCAGGTAGTACCCACCCAGCGTAATCTCGGCATCTGTGGGGTTGTGCAGCTCGATCCAGTCGGTGACAGACCCCTGCTCATCGCGCCAGAACCCCTTTCCGTCTGCCACGAACTCGTTGATGCACAGCTCGGTCAGCGGCGCGATGGACTGAAGGGGATTTCCAGTATCAGTGACCCCGGTGCTCCCTTTGGGACCCCTGTCCGGCTTGGGCGTGGGATCGGCACAGGCGGCAATCAAGAGCCATAAAGTGAACCGCACTATAGGCCCCATTCCTGTCGGATTTCGTTGGGTCGGTCGCGCATCCACACCATGAGCTCTCTGCGCTGGCTACGGATCTCTGCGGGCCAGCAACCCCCTCGCGGGTCGTCTATCGCGGCGTCGTAGGTGAGATCGCCCCAGGTGTTGAGGTCAGCCTCCCAGTCAATGCCCTCTACAGCAGAGAGCAAGTCGACGATCTGGGCTTTTTGACCATCCATACACTCCACAGAGTTGGAGCAGCCGTCGGCCAACACACCCTCGGGCTCGGTCCAGTCGTAGAAGTTCCACCACGACACATTGAAGGAATTATCTAGGTCCCACGGCAGCATCTCGGCCAAGCCTGTGTCGGGGTTGAACCACACGCGGTAGTTGTTCTGGCCAATGGCGTAGCCATCCCAGTGCTCGGTGAACAGCTCGGCGGCTATCATCTGCTGCACATTGTCCCAGTCCACCACGGGATCGGTGTGCAGCATCCACTCGCCGGACTGGCGGCCGTCGCGTGCTGCGTTGGCTACGGCGATGACGTCGGCATTGCCCACGTCGACGCCCTCCTCCAAGACCATCTGAGTAGCGGTGTCGTCAAAGTCGAGCCACTGGATATCAAATCCGCCGCCCCACAGGTACTTGGCGTCGTACAGATTGCCGTCTGGGTTGGCCATGACCCGCTTGAGGAAAGGGCCATCGGGGGTCTCGATGAGCTGGTAGAACCCGTAGTCCTCGCCGTTGACCGTGACCGTGGCCCAAGTGACCCGTGGAACCTTTAGACCGGCCTGTGCATACACGGCATAAGACAGCTTTTCTCTAAGATAGCTACAGTCTGCCACCGAGTTGTTGAGGGCCAGACTCTTGAGCCCAAAGAAGCGCCGCTCGCTGTCGCCAAAGTTAAAGTCGATCTTCCACTTGGGCTTCTCGTTGACCTCTTGGAAGCTGCCGAGTTTTCCGCGCAGCCGCACGCCGACGCTGTCGACGGGGTAGCCGTCGATGATCACGTCGGCCAACACCTTCTCGTAGGGGTCGTCCAGGAGCAGGGCCAGGTTGGCCATCGGGATGGTGAGCGCCACGTGATGGATGGCGGTATCGTCGAATAACCAGCCCACAGGGTCGAGCTCAGAGCCCGGTAGGGTGTGTTCGTCTACGGGCGCGTCGGCCAGCACCACCGGGTCGGGCGGGTCGATCGGGACCGGCTCATTGGGCGTTGGGACGGGGTCGGTTTGGCAACCGATCAACAGGAGCGGCAGGAATGTGAGATACATGGTGCGAATATATCTTAAAAATGGCCCATCGTCTCGATTTGGCCTGTCCGACTATGGCTTCTCGAGTTCGAGCATTCGGTTCAGGCTCCGCCATCCCATGAGCACTTCGACCAACTCGCCATCCTCCGTCCGCGCGCTCAACCCCCTCCCGAATGTTCTTTTGTGCAGATGAAAGGTGTTTCTCCTCTTCGAATCTCCGGGATCAGTGAGGTCACCCACGACCGCGTCTTTGGCGCGTCGGTTCGGCCTTTCGCGCCCTGATCCGAATCCAACGCCGACCGATCCCCGGTGGTTCGATTGGGTGGGTTAGATGTCGCCATTCAGCACCCACCCATCAACGCCCTCTTGGGTTCCGGCGTAAATCGACGTTTTTTTGCAAAATGAGGTGTTCCGGGTAAAATACGTGGCCGTATTCCGTAAATACATGGGCCGCTGCATCTTGGCTGCTGTCATAAACACATCGAACTTCTTCTGGAGATTCCTCATGAATCGCTTCGCCTTCGCCTTACTCTGCGCTAGTTCTCTCACCCTTTCCACCGGCTGTGGCGGCGACGCGGACAAGGACTCGGCGGTCCCTGTGCCAACCACCGCCACCACGACGGGCACGACGGGCACGACGGGCACCACGGGCACCACGGGCACCACGGGCACCACGACGACCACGGGCACCACCATGGTGATGCCCACCGCAGAAGAGTACTGCGCAACCGTGACCACGGCCTGCACCGCCGACAACGCCCAATACGCCGACGAAGCCGCCTGCTTGGACTACGTCAACACCGCCTCTGGCATGCCACTGGGCGTCATGGGCGACACCGATGGCAACAGTATCGCCTGTCGCAGCTACCACGCTGGCGTCGCGGCCACCACCGATGCCGACACCCACTGCAGCCACGCTGGCCCCTCCGGCGGCGACGTCTGCGGCGACTGGTGTACCAACTACTGCGACCTAGCAGCGACCAACTGCAGCGGCGCCAACGAGCTGTACGCCGACACCGTCACCTGCATGGACTCCTGCGCCCTGATCTCCGACCTGGGCGCGCCCAATGACGCTTCCGGCAACACCGTTCAGTGCCGCATCTATCACCTCGGCGTGGCCGGCTCGGACGTCGCGGGCGGCTCTGCCGACCTGCACTGCGCCCATGGCGCCCCCGGCTTCGGCGGTCCCTGTGCCGACTAGAGCTGCGCGACGGAAGTCCCGATCGTATCTAGTCGTGAGCAACTTGCCGGTGTAGGTCCACCGGTAAGGTTTCGCTAGCACGGTCGTTGAAGTCGTTGATGAAGTCGAGAACTCGCTGCCTCAACGCCTCCTTCGACTTGAAGCTGCCGCGCCGAAGAACCCTTCGGGCAAGGACGCTGAACCAGATTTCCACCTAAATCAACCAGGAACAATGGCGTGGCGTGCACACGAATCGGATGCGGTGACCGGGCTTGGATAGGAATTCCGTTCTCGTCGCTCGCGACTTCAGAACTCCCGACCTGAACATGCGTCCCAGGTCGCCGTGGTAGCGAAACTGGTCCGGGTATCTGCGAGGCGAGGCGCGACGATTCGTCAAGTAGCAACCTCAAAATTCGCGGCCAGACATAGCGTCGCGTGGCGAATGTACTCGAACTCACGGCGCTACACCAGACCCGGCCTTGATGGCTTCGTCGGGACTTTTCGCTCCACAGCCTTCATTCCGGTCGAAACGCCTGTCGCGCAGGTCTAGTGTCTCCAGCGCGACACTGTGCACCGCAGTCGCCGAGTCGCAATAGCGCGGCGTTGGTGCATCACTCGGCTGAGCTCGCGCCTGATGAAAGCGTGCATGGCGATGCCGTCGGGGAGGTCGGGCGTCCAGCCTTTGCCGTGCCCGTCATTGAGCACCAGCGTCATCGGGTCGAGGTAGTGGACTCGCATGCCCCTGTGTCGGTCGCCTCACGCTGCACGCGGTTGTTCGCCAGCCCGCAAGACTCGACGTGCTCAAGAGCCTCGAACGTTCCGCGAAACGCCAGCCCCTGGGCCTCCGTCTGGGCGAGGGCACAGACCCCTCCAGGTCGGGATGACGCGCTCGGTCTCGGCGCTAAGGGGCTCTCCAGGGTTGACAGAGAGCGCAACGCGCCGTCTAGTCGGGACAGTTGAGTACCGTGACGTCATCGACCTGATCAATGCTATCGGCCCACGCGATGAGCTGTGGCGCGACCACGCTGTCTTGGTGCGGCGCGGTGTTGCTGGTCTTGTTGAGGTAGGCCCGCGCTAGAAAGTCGAAGCTCTCGTTGGGTCCCACGCCCGGAACGCCCGTGGGCACCACCGTGCAGTACGGCTCTCCGGCGACGCACACTCGGGAAAAGCGGTGGACGTAGATGGACGCCTGCTGATCGGCCGTCAGCCCCACCGCATTGGCCGGGAAGTAAAACGCGTAGCTGCCCTCGAGATCGCGATCGACCAGGGAGGTGAGGCCAAAGGTGTACTCGGCGTTGTGCAAGCTGAGGGTGGAGTAGGTAACCTGCGGCGCGTTGGGGGAGCGCAGTCCCACTTCGTCGTGTATTGCCCCCACCACGAACACCGAGCACCGGCCATTGCCCACATCTGGGAGCTTGAACAGTTTCCCCGGTTGAATGTACCGAGCGTCGTCATTATTGGCGCCACATGTTGGGTGCCCAGGCGTAGCATTGATACACTTAAAGCCCGATTTTTGCGGCCGATTGAAGAAGTCGGCGCGCAGCACCTCTGAGCCCTCGGGGGAACGGGTGGCTTCGATCTCATCGGCCACGCGGTCGACGCCGTCGGTGACCGCCTCGCCCGGTACCTCACCGGTGTGGTCCTCTGGGGGCAAATGAGGGTAAACAAAGGGCGCGTACTCGGGCGGATCCTCGAAGGCTAACTTGAACAGCCCGGCCTCGATCTGGGCGGGATCGAAGAAGGGGTGCTCTCCGTTCTCGACGGCGCCCACCCGCAGCAGGCCCAAGTAGGTGTCGGCGTCTTCGTGGTAGCCCATGTCGAGGCGCACGATGCTGTCGGGATCGTAGGAGGGGTCGTTGCGCAGCGCTTCGGCGTCGGCCTCTTCTACGTAGGCGATGGGGTTGACGTTGATGATGCCGGCGTCGTAGCCACCCGCCTCGAGCATCGGGGTGAGCAGGGCGGTGACGCGATCCGCGGTTTGGGTGTTGGCGGTAAAGATTACCACCGTGTACGCCTGAAAGGGCGCGCTGTTGGCCTGGGCCACTTGCATGTCCATCATATTGATGGTGGGGGTCATGCTTCCAAAAGTGCTTAAGCGCGGATTGAGCGGCCCATCGTAGCGATCGCTCTGGTAGTTTGTAAATCCAAAATACCGGGCATTTGGAGGAGTCTTTCCAATGTATATGATGGCTTCGTGCTGCGCCATTCGGTACCGGGCCAACGGCCAGCCAGCGTTCCAGCCCAGGCTGTCCTCGGGGAAGTCGAACATGCCATATGGCGAGGCGGGATGGTTGCCAAAGCAGGTGCCCAGCTGTAGGATCAGATCTCCGCAGAGCTCCTCCGTCAGCCATCGCAGGGTGCCCTCGCGCACGTTGACGCCGTCTTCTGCAGTGAGGTTGCGCAACGCACACACGACCTCGTCACTCCACTGGGTGTAGGGGAGGTCACCGCCGGGTTCACAGGCTGGAGTCGACGTTGTTATGGGCGTACTGTAGGTTGTGGTGGTGCTGGGCAACGTGCCCGTGTCTTTGGATGGCCCGCCGCACCCCGTGAGGGCCAGTACCCAAGCACCGATGCCCAACAAGACGGCGTTAGCTGTGGCTGCACGATGTGTCATTCAGTCTCCGGGACCTGTATACCCACGTTGTCACTCACCACACACGTCCGCCTAGGCGTATCCGCGGCGCACCCGCTGCTCTGAGGATAGCGCGGTTTCTGGCCGTCCACCAGACCCCATTCCGAAAACTGAAAGAGTTGATGCGCTACGACGTCTACAGACGCTTCGGGAGGCGGCATGATTCGTTGTATCAAAGGCGCTGCACCCCAAGCCCAATGGTCAGATCTCCTCGCACGACCAGTGCTCGATCGTAAGACGCCAAATAACGATCTTTGTACCTGTTGCGATAGTGTCGATGCACTTTCGACTTCTTCATCGCCACGGCCCTGGTCTCCCGCTGTCCATCTCGTCGGCCGTGGTCTGCATCGCGCTGTTCGGAGTGGCGGTGATGAACGGCGTGGGGTTGGTGAGCTGTATCTGCGCCCTGCACCTACCGGGGGGGGGGGGGGGGGCCATCGAGGGGGCCGCCCTGGGGCCCCGCGGGTCAACGACGTTGGCGACGGGGGGGGTCGGTGGGCTGGTCGCCAGCACCCTGCGGGGGGTGGCGGCGCGACACGGGCGGGGGGTGCGGGGTGTAGCGGGGGGGCTACTGCGCCCTGGGAGCGACCTCGTCCGAGTTCACGGCCGGGGCGGACCCTGCCTCTCGGATCTGTGTCCTTCGCGCCTCAAG
>JAACDH010000117.1 GCA_009936995.1 Rhodobacterales bacterium | reverse complement strand
GTTTTCGGCTTCTTCTTGGAGCTTGTTCACCAATTCGGTCACGGGGTCGCCATCGCTGGCGTCATCGGCGTCGGAGATGAGAATGACGTGCAGCGCTGCATCGTGTCGCCGAAACCCGGTATTTACCTCACCTGGATGGGCCAGCTCTAGCGCCAAAATGGCGGCTGCCAACCCCGATTCCCTAAACCCGCCACGGTCTTTCACTTGAAACAGGCTGTCGACTTGGACCTGTAAATTGGGCGTTGTAGGTGTGAGAACCCATGGACTACCCTGAAGCCAGCCGCTCTTTTGGCCTCCCACACTGGTGCCCACTACGCCCAGCTGCCAGGCAACATCTTCCTCTTCCAGTTGATCGAGCATTAGGATCAAGTTGCCGGACAGCGCCGCGTGTTCTTGCGCCATGGATGCGGTTTGGTCGACTACCAACAACACGTCGATCTTGGGCAATGCGCTCTGGACAAACGTCTCCAGAACCGCCACACGACGATCCGCTTGCCCATCGGGTTCGATGGGATTGATACCGAATTCCACGCACCCGGCGAGTAGCACGAGCGCAATCGGCCAGCGCATGCTCGAACTCCTTCCCCTGAATCTCATCTTCGCTGTCAACGGACTGAAGATCAAGGGGAGGCATGCGTATTGCACAGTGTGCACCGGCCCCATACAGAGGTGCTCTGGAGACGTCATGATCACCGTCACTGTTCGCTATTTTGCCGCGCTACGCGAAAGGCGCGGTCTCGAGACGGAGTTAATGCAAACCTCTGAGACTACCACCATCGGTAGATTGTACGCCCAGATCTTCCCTCCGGGACCCGATGGCGCTCTGCCTGTCGCCTATGCCCAAAACCACGTGCGCGTGCCGGGCGCGACCCCCCTCGCCGATGGCGACGAAGTGGCCTTTCTTCCACCCCTCGGAGGGGGCTGATGTTCGGCCTACAAGAGGGTCCCATCGACGTCGCCACGGTGCGTCGTGCGGTTTCCAATCCCCGCTTCGGTGCGATTCTCGTTTTCGAGGGTGTCACCCGAGACAACTTCGACGGCCGCGAAGTTGCCCAGCTCGCCTACGAGGCCTACCCCGAGATGGCCATTCCAGCCCTCGAAGCCATCGGCCAACAAATCGCCGAGCGATGGCCAGGTGCGAAGTGCGCCATTGTCCATCGTGTGGGCATCTGCCCTGTCGAAGAGGCCTCGGTGGTGATTGCGGTAGGTACGCCTCACCGGCCAGCGTGCTACCAGGCCAGTCGATTCGCCCTTGAGGAGCTCAAGGCCCAAGTCCCCATTTGGAAAAAGGAGATCTACGCCGATGGCAGTGCATGGAAGGCCAACACCTCAACCTAACATCGGTTCGGACGACGGCCCGCGGTTCAAAGACGTCGCACCCGACGAGTATACCAACGCAGACGCAAATCCCTACGTGATGGGTCACCGCACGTACGGCCCCACCTGTTTGCCTGCCTCAGAGGCTCAGCAGCAGCGTGGAAAGTGGGCAGAGCGCTTCGGTCAAGAGGCGCAGCTCCATGTCGAAGTCGGCTCTGGCAACGGCATCTTTCTCGCCGAGCACGCCCGACGAAATCCCCAGTGGAATGTGCTCGGCATCGAGCTTCGCTACAAACGCGTGGTGTTGTGTGCGAAGAAGATCGACACTTTGAAACTCAAGAATGCGCTGATCTGCCGTTACAACGCGTACTACCTCGACGACCTCTTCCTCGAGGGCAGCTTGTCGGGCATCTACGTGCACCACCCCGACCCCTGGTCCAAGACCCGCCACGAAAAGAATCGGCTGATCTCGCGCTGGTTCCTAGCGGACTGCGCGCGCTTCCTGAAGCCCGGCGGCTGGCTGCGGATGAAGAGCGACCACCGCGACAACATCGCTCGGGTGGAAGGATTGCTGGCCCACGATAGCGAAGGCAACCCCCTGCCACCGCTGCCGTTAGCGATTACCGGTCGCTCGGAAGATGTCACCACGGGCCTCGCCCCATGGCCCGACGATATCGAGACCAACTTCCAGGCCAAATTCCGCAAGAAGAGCGAGCCCGTCTACGCGATCGGGTTGATTCGCACGTAATAGGTTCGAACGAGGAGCGGCCGCGTTCACACCCGCTAGAATAGAGGGTGTGAACACGGCCGCGACAGTACGCGCGAGGCGCTACTGCATCACGGGCGTTGGCAAGAGCGGCACGTTCGTTTCAGCCAGAACATGATGAAGCATCGTGCCGGGTTCACCGGGCGTTTCCGACGGAAGGATGTACGCGTAGGACCAACCGGCATCGGCCACGTTCATCGCATATTCGAGGTCAGACGCACCGTCTCCGTTCATATCTGTGCCGATGACAATGTCGCCGGAAGCGACCGTCAAGGTCTCCCAACCGAGGTAGCTGGTGCCAGCGATCGTCGAGGTTCCATCGGTGAGACCCAAGGGCCCAACGCCAGGGGCCAGGTGGTAAATCGTCAGTCGGTGCATTCCCGCATCTGCAGGGTCTTGACTGTCATCAATAACCAGGGAACTGGGTCCAAGGTCGGCACTCATTTGGCCGGCGAATACACTGCCGTGGAAGATGAGCGTCTTGCGTTCGCTTACCGCGAGCGCCGTTTCCAGCAACACAAGTTCCTCGCCCGTGGAGGTGTTCGTTGCCCTGACAGTGTAGTCCATCGGTGGGAATGGGAGGTAGCCCGTGCCCTCCGCATCACTATTACCTCCGATAGGGAACGTTCCTAGCGGAGCAGGATCATCGAACAAGAAAACGTCGATTTCCGGCACATCGGCGATCAAGTGGACCAGACGGGTGAAGCCGGTGGTCTCTGGCGTGGTGGTGGTGCCGGTGGTGGTGCCGGTAGTGGACGTGGACGTGGACGTGGAGCCCGTGTCGCCAGTGTCCTTGCCGTCGTCGCCACAGCCCATGGTCATGATCCCTAGG
>JAACDH010000116.1 GCA_009936995.1 Rhodobacterales bacterium | reverse complement strand
GACCTCGCCGCGCGTTTACCCGGATTCCGAGTCCATCTTGAGCGCGCCACCAAGGCCGTCGACGCCCACCTTGACCGGCCCCTTGCGCAGGTCTGGGACAGCGAGGACATCCACAACACCCGCTACACTCAGCCCGCGCTTTTTGCCCTAGAGTGGGCGTTGGCCAGGACGTTTCTCGACCTTGGTGTGCAGCCCGTCGCCCTGCTTGGCCACTCCATCGGCGAGTGGACCGCGGCGGCCATCGGGGGTGCCCTCTCCTTGGAAGACGCCGCCCTGGCCGTCTGCGCCCGGGGTGCCGCCATGGCCGACCAGCCTGGCGGTGGCGCCATGGTCGCGCTCCGCGCGCCAGAAGAGGACGTCGAAGAGGCGCTCTCGATGTACCCAAGCGTCGAGATCGCCGCGGTAAACGGACCCGGAGACGTGGTCATCTCGGGCGACGCCAAGGCCGTCCAAGACCTGGCCGACGCGCTCTCGGTCCAAGGCTTCCAACACCGCACGCTCACGGTCAGTCACGCCTTCCACTCGGCCCATATTGGAGGAGCGATGACCGCCTTCACCCAGGCCCTGTCTGGTTTGTCGCTGGCGGCTCCGGCCATCCCGGTGATCTCCAATGTAGACGGCCAAGACCTGGGAGATCGCGCCGCTTCGCCAGCCTATTGGGCGTCGCAGGCCACGGGAGCCGTGCGCTTCAGCGACGGACTGCAAGCCCTCGAAGACCTGGGCGTCGACACCCTCATCGAGGTTGGCCCCCGCCCTGCCCTGCTGGCCTTGGCCGGACGCGCCGGACGCTCATTCCAGCTCATCGCCACTCAGCAATCCGACCAAGATTCACTGCAGAGCTTCCTCACCGCCGTGGGAACCCTGTGGAACGCCGGCGCCAACCTGACGCTCACTTCCCTGTACGGACCAGGCCCAACGGTCCGCGTGCCCACCACCGCCTGGCAGCGCCGCCGACACTGGGTCGACACCGTCCACACCCGGGCCGACGTGCTTCCCGCGCCGCGCTGGGACACCGTCTGGCGTCGGGTTGATCCTCAGGCAGGAACCGGAGACGTCGTTCAGATCGCCGCCACCGATGGCAAAGAAGCTCTGCAGCACGGGATCCATGCACTTACCAACCACAAGACTGGTCGGCTCGTCCTGCACGCCCACGCGCTGGCCGCTCAAGTGCTCCGTGGCCTGCTCGCAGTGGCCGCCATCGAACGGCCCGATCTTGACGTGCTCCTCATCGACGCACCCCTCGATCAGCCCGACGCCATCGATATCCTAGCGGTGTCGGACTGCAATGAGCCCGTGATTCGCTGGCAGGACGGCGACTGGTTCGGTGCGCGATGGATTCAGAGCGACCGGGCGGATAATTTTACTGTTAAACCTGGACAAACCTGGGTCGTTACTGGAGCACGAGGCGCCCTGGGGCGGCGGGTGGCCCGCTGGCTGGCCGACGCTGGTGCCGAGACTTTGCTGTTGATCAGCCGCGGTCCCCCCGACGCCGCCGCCACCCGCTTGCTCGGCGATGCCAATGTGCGCTGGATTCAGGCCGACGTCGCCGATCCGGACGCGCTCGCCGACGCCCTCGGTCAAGCCCCCACGGTCATCGCCGGTGCCATCCACTGTGCCGGTGTGCAACGGGCTGGATGGCTGAAAAATATCGACCTTGCGCAGATCTCCGAGGTGTGGGACGGCAAGGTCATCGGCGCCCAGAACCTAGCGGTTGAGCTGCCCGACCAAGCGCGTTTGGTGCTGTTCGGCTCGTCCACCAGCACCTTAGGACTACCTGCACAAGGCGCCTACGCGGCCACAAACGCCGCCCTCCGAGGCATCGCCTTTACCCGCTCGGGCCCCACCACCCACATCGGCTGGGGTCCATGGAAAACGGGCATGGCGGCCGATCACGGGTGGGCCAAGACCGGCGTCCAACCCCTGGGCGACGACGAAGCCCTGGCCGGCTTGGGCGGCGTGCTGGCCGACCCCCAGCTGCGCTCCACCGACCTCATCCGCATCGACATCGACGCGTTCACAGCCCACCGCGGTCCACTGGCCGTCCTGGGCGCAACAGCCGTCGCTCCCCCAGCCGTGGCCTCAGTGTTGGCGTCCACGGCACCGGGCGCCCGACTGGCCCTGGTCCAGGCCTGGACCCTCGAGGACGTCAGCGGAATCCTCGGCCACGACGTCGACGCCACGCACGGCTTCTTCGACGCCGGCCTCGACTCCCTGGGGGCCGTCGAGCTCGCCCGTCGCCTTGGAAAACGACTGTCCATCGCCGTGTCTCCCACGGCCGCCTTCGACCACCCCACACCGGCCGCCCTGGCCCAGGCGCTGCTGAACCGGCTTCAGCGCGACGACGGTCCCGCCGAGCACGTCCAACCCACCGATCTAGGCGGAGACGTCGCCATCATCGGCCTAGACTGCAGGTTCGCCGGCGCGCCCGACCCAGACGCCTTCTGGAACCTGCTCTCCCAGGGCTCGTCCGCCATCACCGAGGTGCCCGAAGCCCGCTGGGATCTGGCCGACTGGTACGCGCCCCAGCCCAGCCCGCCGAACAAGATGTACGCCCGCCACGGTGGCTTCGTCGACGGCATCGACCAGATCGACCCTGACTTCTTCGGCATGTCTCCCCGCGAGGACGTCGGCATCGATCCCCAGCAGCGACTGCTCCTGCAAAGCGCCTGGCGCACGCTGGACCACGCGGGCCAAGCGGGTTCCGCAGAGGGCAGCAAGACCGCAGTCTATGTGGGCATCGCCGAGCGTGGCTGGCTGCGTCGGTTCTCGGGCGACACCCTGTACCGCGACGCATGGTCCGGCACCGGCGCAGAGTCCAGCTTCGCGGCGGGTCGCATCGCCCACGCCTTAGGACTGCACGGCCCGGCCATCTCCCTAAACACCACCTGTTCGTCCTCGCTGGTAGCCTTACATCTTGGCGTGCAAGCGTTGCAACGGGGAGAGTGCGACCAGGCCCTGGTGGGCGGCGTGCACCTCATGCTCGACCCCCAGAACAGCGCCTATCTCTGCCAGCTGGGCGCCCTGTCACCCACCGGCCGCTGTCACACCTTCGACGCCGCCGCCGATGGCTACGTCCGCGGCGAAGGCGTGGGGATGGTCCTGCTCAAGCCCCTCGCCGACGCCCAGCGCGACGGAGATCGGGTCCTCGCCGTCATCAAGGGTACCGCCACCAACCACGACGGCCACGCCAGCGGCCTCACCGTGCCCAGCGGCGCCGCACAGCAACAGGTCATGCGCGACGCCCTGGCCGCCTCGGGATTGTCCTCGAACGACATCGGATACCTCCAGGCCCATGGCACCGGCACGCCCTTGGGCGACCCCATCGAGATCAACGCCGTCCAGGCCGTGTACGGTCCGCGAACGTCGCCGTTGGCCGTGGGCACCGCCAAGACGCACATCGGCCACACCGAGCTGGCCTCGGGCGCTGCGGGTCTGATCGCCGCAATCCTCGCCTTGCAGAACAAATCTCTGCCCGCACACCACCTGAACGAAGTGAACCCCGACCTAAACCTGGAGGGTCTGCTGCTGCCCGCACAGACTCAGCCTTGGGAGAGCACCGGTCCCCGTCGTGCCGCCATCAGCGCGTTCGGATTATCTGGGACGAACGCCCATGTCATCCTGGAGGAGGCGCCCAAGCGGGCACCGGAAGACGTCGAGATCGGTCCGTGGCGGCTGTTGCCGATTGCCGCCCAGCATCCCGACACCGCGATCTGGGAAGTCTATCAGCCTGTCGCCACCTCGGTCCTCGCAGCCTCGCTGCCCAGCCGGGCCCATCTGCGCTACCGATCCGCGGTGGTCTCCTGTAAAGAGGTGTTACTCCCTACCGATCAGACGCACCTTCAGCGTTCCGGCAGACGCCCCCAGGCCGCCTTCCTGTTCACCGGCCAAGGCGCCCAATACGGTGGAATGCACCGAGATTGGCTGGTGTTTCCCGCCTTCGCCGCGGCCCTACACCAGGCCTGTGACGCCGTCTCGGTCCACTTGGGCGAAGACCTATTCGCCACCCTCGACGACGACGAAGCCCTGGGCCACACCCGGCTCACCCAGCCAGCCATGTTCGCCATTGGCGTTGCCTTAGCCGCTCAATGGCGAGCCTGGGGCATCCAACCGGTCGCGGTCAGCGGACACTCCATCGGCGAGCTCACCGCCGCCCATGTGGCCGGCTGCCTCAGCCTCGAAGACGCGGCCCAGCTGGTCGTCAAACGCGGCGCCCTGATGAACGCGCTTCCCGAGGACGGCGCCATGGCCGCGGTCCTCGCATCCGAGGCCCAGGTCCGTGAAATCCTTGGAGGAGACGTAGACATCGCCGGGGGGAACCACGCCGCCGAGACGGTGATCTCCGGTCGGATAGAGACCGTCGAAGCGGTTTTGGGTACCGCAGAATCCAAGGGGCTGGACGTGCGCCGGCTGAAGGTCAGTCACGCCTTTCACTCCCGCCTGCTGGACCCCATGCTGGACGCGTGGACCGAGGCCGTTTCTGCGGTCACCTGGTCGCCGCCCACCGTGCCCTTCGTGTCGAACCTCACCGGAACCACGGTCAGCGATCAGCTGAGCAACCCGCATTTCTGGCGCCAGCACGCCCGGGACGCCGTGCGCTTTGCCGACGGAATCCAAGCCCTCCGCGACCTGGGCTGCGACGCCTTCATCGAGTGCGGCCCACACCCCGTACTGCTCGGTATGGGACGACAAAGCTTAGAAGACGCTGCCGACCTGCGTTGGCTGCCCTCGGGCCGACGCAAGCAAGACAACACCCAAACCCTCCTGCGCGCCCTGGGTGACTGGTGGATGGCTGGCGGAGACGTCGACTTCAAGGCTGTTCAGTCCGGCTCGCCGTCTGTGCTGCCGGCCTACCCCCTACGCAACCGACGGTTCTGGCCCGAGAACGACCAGTACCAGCGAGCCGCCTGGACCTATACCGTGGACTGGAAGGACGCACCCGCGCCGGTGGTCACCACGCCCGCGAACGGCTGGGTCGTGCTCGGCAACACCGATCTCGCGGTGGCCCTGCGCACCTCGCTCTCGGCGACGGATAGTGTCGACAACCTCGACAGCAAGGCCATCGTAGACCTGCGCCCCCTCGACAGCGGAGACGCGCAGGCCCATGTGCTCTGCGCCCGCGACGTGGCCCTGCTCGCCGCCCAAGCCGCCGATTGCCGCGTGTGGTGGGTCACCCAAGGCGCCGCGTACGACGGTTTTAACGCCGACCAAGCCGCTCTGTGGGGTTGGGCTCGCGCCTTCTTCGCCGAGCACCCGCGGTCCCGTGGCGGACTGGTCGACGTCGACGTGCACACGGACGCCCTCGCCCTAACAGCCGCCCTGGGCACCGACGCCCTCGTCCTCCGCGGCGACCAACGACACCAACCGGTGCTGACCCAGACGCCCGTCCACGGAACCGCCGAAGTCTCCGGCGCCTGGCTGATCACCGGCGGACTCGGCGGACTGGGCGACCACGTGGCGCGCTGGCTGCAGCAAAAGGGCGCCCAGACCTTACTGCTCACCGCCACCCGGCCCCTACCCGACCGCGCCGAGTGGAACTCCCAAACCGGCGATACCGCCCGACGCTGCACGCTGGTCACCGACCTCGAGGCCGCGGGCTGTACCGTTCACGTCGGCGCATTCGACGCCGCAGATCCCAAGGCCCTAGGCGCATTCCTCGGTGACACCCAACTCCAAGGCGCCCTCCACCTGGCCGGCCGGACCACCCCGCAGACCTTGAATGAGAGTGACGTCGACACCGTCCGCGGCACCCTGCACGGCAAAGTCGACGGCGCCGCCACCCTCGATCGTTGGCTCCGCGAGCACGCCCCAGAAGCGAAGCTGGTCCTGTTCGGCAGCATCGGCGGCGTCTGGGGCAGCGCTTCCCTCTCGGCATACGGCGCCGCAAACGCCTACGTCGACGCCCTCGCCCACCAACGGCGCTCCGACGGTCTGCACGGGCTCTCCGTGGACTGGGGTCCCTGGGGCGGTGGCGGCATGGTCGACGCAGATCGGGCCGACCGACTGGCGCGCATGGGCCAACAGCTCATCGACCCGGCCAAAGCCCTCCGCGTCCTCGACGCAGCCCTGGCCCAAGACCTCACGCAGCTGGTGGCCGCCCGGGTGAACTGGGATCGGTTCTGCACCTTGGTCGAAGCGACCGGACCCCAGTCCCTGTTCGACAGGCTGCGGCCCAAAGCGATGCCGCCCCTCGCTCAAGCCCTGCCCGTGGACGTCTCCGCACCCGTCCGCTCCGAGGAGGCGCTAACCGCCTGGGTCACCGAGACCCTCACCGGCCAGGCCCGCGCCGTCCTCCGACTCGACGGCGACACGCCCTTAGACCCAATGCAGCCCTTATTGGACCTGGGTTTCGACTCCCTCATGGCCACCGAGCTCAACCAGGCGCTACTCAAAGAAGGCATCGAGCTGCCCGTCGGCCGGTTGCTGGGTGGGCCGTCCATCGACGAGCTGGTCACCATGGCCCTGGCCCGAATGGCGCCGCCGCCCTCCACGAAAGAAGTTGGGGCGACAGCGGTCGAAGACGACGTGCCGGTTCAGCTGATGTGGTTCCTGACCGCGGCCTTCATGTTGGGCGCGGCAGTGGCGACGGCGGTTGGCTTCGCGTTGTCTCAGTTCGCTTCTTAGAGCGCTTGTACCGCTGATACGATTTCCTCAACCAAAGGTAAGGAGGATCAAAAGGTAAGGAGGGCCAGGTACTGTAAAGTAGAAAGTGGATATACCTGACCCTCTTCCCCTCCCATCGGGCTAACTAGATCCCTCACTTCCCAACCCCACGGGTCTCTGATGCTTCGTCCCGACGCCGCCAAGCCCTGGATTCACGCACTCAATCCAAACGCTCAAGTGCGGTTGTTCTGCCTTCCTTATGCAGGAGGCGGTACCCTGGACTACCGCACCTGGCAAGAGAACGTGCCCAGCACCATCGACGTCTGCCCCGTTGCCCTGCCTGGCCGCGGACATCGAATGAGCGAGGCGGCGTACAGCAACCTCAGACTGCTCGCCCAAGATCTGGTCACCGAGCTAAAACCAGTGTTCCGCCAAGCGCCATTCGCCATTTTCGGCCACAGCATGGGCGCGTGGATCGCCTACGAGATCGCACGCGAGCTGCGTCGCCAGCGCCTAGACGCCCCCGAACATCTCTTCCTGAGCGCCCGCTGGTCCCCGGACCTGCCCACCGTCACCCCCAAGCTCTCTCACCTCCCCGACGACCAGTTTGTGAACGCTGTACAGCAACGCTATAACGCCATTCCGCAGCAACTCCTAGACCAACCGACCATCCTAAAGATGTTCCTGCCGTCCATGCGGGCCGACTTCGCGCTTCTCGACACCTACGTCTACAGCGAGGAGGCCCCCTTGGACGTGCCCATCACCGCCTACCGCGGAATGGCCGACAAGGTGGTGCCCCTTGCCGGCGTTCAGGGCTGGAAGGTCCACACCACGGCGGCCTTCAAGATGCGCCAGTATGCCGGTGGACACTTCTTCTTGAAGGACTCGGCCGAGCTGCTCTGCGACAGTATCGCGGCGGCGTTGCGGTAGCGTCGCCGTACGTCGATCCCCTCTTGTGAACCCTCCCTGCAGCCACTGCTAAATCGAGCTCGACTGGAGGGGGCTTGGATGCGATGAACAATCCGTTCGGGCAGTTCCCATCCTAGGGCGACCCGTGCGACCCACCCAGCAGGTGACATCCGACAAAAAAAGTGGCCGCAGAGGTACAGAAGCACCTGCTGCGGCCAACCCTACCCAGAGGGTGGAGCGCGTAGAAAGAGGCGAATGCCTACTTGTTAGGCTTCTGAACCTTGCGGGTCTTAGGAGCGGCCTTGGGGGCGGCATCCGGGCACTTGTCGGCATCAGCGATGGTGCCTTCCTTCTCGGTGCACTGGCCACGGGTGACTTCTTTGAACTTGCCGTCCCGCTCGCAGCACACTTCGTCCGCGTCTTCGACAGCCGCTTCGCCTTCTTCGGCTTCTTCGGCTTCTTCAGCTTCTTCAGCTGGGTCGGCTTCAACTTCCTCGGCATGCTCTTCGGTGCCTTCTTCGGCAGCCTCTTCAGTCTCGGTCGAACAGCCCGCGGTGGACCAAGTCAGGGTAAGTGCGAGGGCAAAGCCCAAATTCCGTAGTCGCATTGCGATTCTCCAGCCTCCACTTCATCGTGGAACCCGGGGACTCTACTTCGGCAGCTAGATGGCGTCTAGTCGAACCCAACGAGAAAATTCCATACACGCCGCTACTTCGTCCGCGTCATCTTCCTCAATTTCACTCCCCACATACTGCCAGTCTTCACTGAATGACAGCCTGTTCGTGGCTGGTGTAGCCAAAGAAGGGACCGTCACGTGTACCGCACCCAAACCATGTCCATAGTCCTTCATTTGGATCACACCCGTGACGCCAATCAGCTCACGAAGCGTGGCGAGAACTCTGCTAGCGCGGGGCAAGTCGTTCACGAGGGCCTCCTGTGTGATCCCAGGCTAGACGGCCGAGGATCGATGAAACAACCTTTCAGCGGGCCCGTCTGTTCCATACGACGCTGTATCCACAACCCATCCCGCTTCCCGTTCCAGACGGATAGCCTGGCCAGCGGTCTCGACAGGCATCCTTTCCACAGGCTGAGAAAAGGTATCCCCAGTGGATCCATAGGTGCTGTCAGCGGGGCAGCACGTCTTAGCGCTTCACAAACCACGGGTCGGGCGGTAACGAGAAGGCGCCATCGCGGACCGCCTGGCCAATGGCTCGGAGATCGGTGTGCAGGACCCGATCCTCTTCCCAGCGATGGAGGATGCCGCGCACGCGCTGATGCACCACCTGACTGCCCAGACCCGGCCGACACTTGGGGACGCTGATGGCCTTTCCATCCGCGTCGACGCCCTCACCGTTGATCCGGAAATCGAGACCCTGGGCGCCACACATCAGCTCGATGCCGATGACATCTGCCATTAAATCTATAATCTCAAGTGCAGAACACACCGCAATAGGCGCCATCGAGACGTGGTCCTCGTGGTGCTGAACCGTGGGAATAGAGTCGACTGACGCCGCGTGAGACAGCCCCTTGCACTCGCTGACCAACGACGCCGCCGTGTACTGGGCGAGCATTAGACCGCTGTTCACACCAGTGCTGGGGACCAGAAAGCTCGGCAGCCCCGAGAGCTGTCCATAGGTGAGTCGATACACCCGGCGTTCGGCCATGGAGGCTACTTGAGTGAGGGCAACTTTAAGGTAATCCATGGCCAGGGCGACCGGCGCGCCGTGGAAGTTTCCGGCCTCGACCACCTCGAGCGAGGGGAACACCAACGGGTTGTCCACAGCAGCATTCAGCTCTCTTCCGACAACGCTGTCCACATGGGCAAATGCGTCCCAGGCGGCACCAAACACCGTTGGCGCGCAGCGAATGGAAAAGGAGTCGGCCTTGCGACCGGGGGTAACCAGCTCGGAGTCTTCGACAAACTGGCGGAGCCGCTCGGCAGCTTGAGCGACCCCGGGATGTCGCCGCGACGCCATCGCCAAGGCAGACAAGCAACCAAGGTCGGCGCGGACCACTTCCATGGACAGGGCGCAGGCCGCTTCGGCGGCGTGGAGCATCTGACGAGCTTGATGGGTAGCCAGAGCGGCGAGTGCTGTTCCGGTGGTGGAGCCGTTGATGAGTGCCAAGGCCTCTTTTTCGGTAGGCACGAGCGGAGTGATGCCGGTCATCGCCTCGCCGGCTTCCAGGACACGCCCCCGACACCACGCCTCGCCGCCATAGCCACAGGCCACCCGCGCAATGTGCGCCAAGCTAGCGCTTCCGGCCGCACCGACCGGACCTTGTATGGGCACCACGGGGATAACATCGGCCCTCAGCATGGACAGCAGCACGTCCACCGCTTCGGGGCGGCAGCCGCTATGACCACCGGCCAAAACGTTGGCGCGAACAAGCATAATTGCCCGAACCCACTCGCGGGGCATAGGGTCGCCGATGCCTGCGCAGTGACCCTCGATGAAAGTACGAGCCACGTCGTCGACGGCTACTCCGCCACCGATCCACGCCCACTTTTGGCGTACGACGTCCACATCTCCGCGGACCTTGTACCAGCGATAGCCAGTCTGCATGCGCTCGCGTGCGTCGTCATCGAGCCGGGCCGAGCGACCCGCTGCAACGGCGGCGACATCCGCCGAAGTAAGTCGTTCGCCATTGATATTCAGGTCTTCAGACATCGTAGACCTCGGACTGGTTGCCCACGGCAGCGGTGACGGCCTTGCGCAGGGTGCCGTCGATGAGGGCTTTTTCAACCAACTTCATGTGATCGGAGGGGGCGCCAGTTCCCTTGCGTCCACCCAAAATTTCTTCGAGGGCGGCGAGCGCGGCCGACGTTCCGACACCCGGCTTGAGCGAGGGGTCTTGGGCGAGCCGGAGCCAGATTCCGTGCGCGGCAGCGAGGGTCTCGATGGCGACCACGCGGCGGGCGTTCGTCAACACCCTAGCGGCCCGTCGGGCAGCCGTGGTGGACATGGCGACGTGGTCTTCTTGGTCTTCGCAGGTCGGCAGGGAGTCCGCCGAGCAGGGCCACGCCAGCTGACGATTCTCGGCCACCAAGGCGGCGGCGGTGGTCTGCGGGATAACCAAACCCAGACCGGGACCGTGCCGCAGCAGCGGCGGCAGCTTGGACGACAGCTTGCCCGTGGTGAGTCGGTACAAGCGGCGCTCGGACAGGGCCCCCAGCTCGCACAGGGACAGCTTGAGGTGGTCGGCGGCCATACCCACGGGCTCGCCATGGAACATGCCCGCAGAGTACGCCTTGTTCGCGTCGTCGCTGTCCATCAGCAGGATGGGGTTGTCGGTGACGGCGTTGAGCTCGACGGACACTTGGGCAGTTGCGTACCGGATGCCGTCGCGAACCGCGCCCAGCACCTGGGGCGTGCAGCGGACCGAGTAAGCGTCCTGCACCTTGTCGGGCAGGGAGTCGGTGAGCTGGGAGCCGTTCAGCAACAACCGGATGTCGGCCGCGCAGTCGATGGCGCCGCGGAACGGTCGGAGGGCGTGTACGCCTGGATGAAGCGCCCGAGTGACCCCCAACAGGGCCTCCCAGGACAGCGCGGCGGCGATCTGAGCGTCGTGGACGAGGTGGCCGGCATCGAAGCAGGCGAGTGCGCTGATGGAGCACGTGAGCTGGGCGCCGTTGGTCATGGCGAGCCCCTCTTTTGGACCCGGCATCAACTGCTCCAGGCCGGCGGCCGCCATGGCCTTGGGACCCGACATTCGCTCGCCTTTGTACAAGGCGGTGCCGATGTCTTCGTCGGCGTTGCCAAACACCACCAGGCCCAGGTGCGCGAGGGGTGCGAGGTCGCCGGAAGAACCACACGAGCCACGCTGGGGAACGATGGGTGTGACACCGGCATTCAGCATCTCGGCAAGGCGCTCGACCAGCTCAGGACGGCATCCAGAGGCTCCCCGAGCCAGAGCGTTGGCGCGCAACAGCATCATGCCGCGCACCGCATCGACCGGCACATCGGGACCCACGCCGGCCGCGTGGGAGCGGATGAGGTTCCAGGACAACGCTTGAATCTGATCTTGATCGATTCGAAGACGGGCCAACGAGCCGTAGCCCGTGTTGACGCCGTAGACAGGAAGCTGCTCACCGTTGGCGTCGAGAAGCTCACCAGAGGCGGCCATCGCCACCCAGTCATGGCTCTGGGCCATAAGCCCCCGAGCGTCGGTATCGAGTGACACATCCGCACCCAAACGGGAGACGGCGGCGACATCGGCCAGAGTCAGAGAACGCCCATTGAGGCGTACAGCTGCAGACATCGAGAAGAACCTGCGCATGGAGGGAACGGGCTTCCTACCCTTGGGGGGTGGAGTTGGCCAGTCAGGAGGGCGTAGCGTTACGCTCTATATCGTTTAAAAGATCCGTGGCCCCACGAGGCGATGAACACGTCGTATTCAAACTTCTGCATCCAGACTCCCGTAGATTCGTCGCCCCTGGCATACCACAACCGCTGCGCCATCGTGGCGGGTGTCGAAGGCGTCAGTCGGGTCGGCACTCGCGGGTGGTGGTGAAGCAGATGATCTTCGAGGTCTTTCCTGCGGTGATCGTGAGCGCTCCGGCGCGGGTGGGAGAGCCCTTTCGCGTAAACTGCCCCTCGATGAAGTAGTCGCCTACCGGCACCTCACCGGGCGAGTATCGATCCTGGCCCCGCACCAGAAAGACGGGCGTGCGGGTCTCGGCCCCGGAGGTCATGGGGTGAAGGCGAACCGACACCTCGAAGGTACCCATGGCCACGGTTTCTTCGACAGGCTCCTCGGCAATGACCTGGACATCCTCTGGGTTCTCTTCGAGGCCCGCTTCTTCGTCGAGCAGATCTTCTTCATCGAGGAGGTCTTCGCCGGCCTCGGGCAGGGTGTCGTCGACCTCAAGCCCCTGGGCGTCGGGCTGAAGAGCGGCCGCAACGGGCACCGGTGCGACCGCCGCTGGCGCTGGAGAGACGCGTGTTCTCGGAGAAGAATCGGTGGCCTTGGAAATCTCGGCGGGGGGCTCGGGCACCTCGGGAACCACGTCGAGCCGCTCCTCGTCAACTTCGGGCTCGGCGACCGATTGTGTGGACGTCTCGACCGGAGCCGCGGCGACCGAAGTGCCTTCGCCCTGATTCATCCACAGGTAGCCCGCTCCCAGGACCACCACGGCGGCGAGTCCGATGCTCAGCAGCAATGAGACACCACCCAACATCGCGACGCCCATCGAGGCCTTGGACGGCGCCATCGACACCTCAGTTTGAACCGCCCGAGCTACCGGCTCGCCGGAAACCTCTTGGCCGGCCATGTTCACCACAGAGCCTGGCTCGTTGTCGGGACTCCAGTCCATGGTGTCCGACACCTGGCCATCGGAGTCCGGTATCTGTAGGGACGGAAGCGCTCCGGCAGAACCCAGCTCCATGGCGCGCTGGATAAAGGCCGCCTGATACACCTCAGTCGATACCGGAGCGGGAACACTGTCAACCCACAGCTTGAGTAGTTCGTCGACCGTGGACACCCGCTGGTCTCGATCGGTGTTGAGAGACCGAGTGATGGCGTGAATCATCCGTTCGGGAGCGTCGGGACGCAAATCCTTCACCGGGGTGTACGTGCCGCTGGTCACTGCGCTAAAGATCTCGAAGGTGTCGGCCCCATCAAACGCCCGCTGACCGGTGATCAACTCGTAGAGCACACAGCCTACAGAGAACACGTCGGCCCGCTCGTCCACCCCTTTTGCGTTTCGTATTTGCTCGGGCGCCATGTAGCAGGGCGTGCCCATGGCCAGCCCCGAGCGGGTCAGGTTACCACCGTTTCCGTCCGTCTCCATCAGCTTCGCGAGCCCAAAATCGGTGATCTTGGCGGTAAGTCCAGCCTTGCCGATCTCGAGGAGGATGTTGCCCGGCTTTAGATCGCGATGAATCAGCCCGGCCTCGTGGGCGCCCGCGACGCCCTGAAGAACGCCACGTCCGAGCAAATCGGCCTGGTTAACCGACAGATGCACCTGACACAGCAGTTCGTCGAGAGAGGGTCCGGCGACGTAATCCATGACCAGACCGGGCGCCCCGTCCACCTCGATGACATCGGTGACGCTGATCACATTCGGGTGCCGAAGCTGTGCTTGCACCCGACCTTCGAGTAACAGGCGCTCCCGAATCGCCTTGGCCGGAAGCAGCAGCACCTTCAGCGCATGCAACGACCCCAACCGCTCGTGGCGCACGCGATACACAACGGCCATGCCCCCCTGTCCGAGCAAGCCCTCTACGCAGTATCGATCGATGACCTCGCCGGTCTGCAACGCCATCTGAAACGTCCTCTCTTCAGGTGTACCACGGCTCCGGCACCTTAGACCCGCGACCCGCCCTCGGCACAAAAATCCTTCGAATAGGGGTGTCCCAGGACGCCATCACCGGCAACCCCGAGGTAGAACCGTCCGCCTACTGCGATAGGGTGGCATCACTGGAGACGATCTGTGAACGCACGATACCTGGTCATGCTCACGGTAGTTGGCGCCATACTCGCATGTTCAGGAGGCAGGAAGAAGTCCGAGGGAAAACGCAATAAGGCCCCCAAGGACCGCACGGAACAGCCCGTCGAACGGGTCGCGGTCACCCCAACCTCCGGCGCGCACGAAATCACAGTTGATGCTCGGGGAAACTTCTCACCTGCAACGCTGACCATCTCCAAGGGTGACACGGTTCGCTGGACCTTCGAATCGCCGACAGACACCGTTATCGGCGTCCCCTCGGGGTTGAACGCAAAGGCCGCTTGCGACGAGATCGGTTCCTTCGACCCCACCGTGCCCGCTGGTCCCGTCATCACCAAGCCCGCCGGAATCTTCACCCTAAGCCCCGACGGTCTATGATTCACAGAGCTCTCCGCCAATGACACCTGCTCCGGAGAACAGTCACTCACCGTCGGGAAGCAGCAGATCTGTCTGAAGGGGAACGAATTCCGCACCATGGATGCCACCTGGAGCGCCCCCGGCATCACCGGCGTGTTCATCCGACTGCGCTGGAATCAAGTTCAAACCGGACCAGGACAGTACGACTGGAGCATCCTCGACCGTGAGGTGCAGCGCGCAGTAGACGCCGGAAAGCAGTACTCTATTGGCGTCAAAGCCGGTAAAAAAGGCACACCCGACTGGATTTTCACGTCCGGCGGCGTCGAGCGGTTGCGCTTCCAAGACTGGGGATCCTCTGCCACCTTGGACTGCAAAAAGAAACCCTGTTGCGGCTACCATTTGGATCTCGGCTCCCCCTCCGACGACGAGTACCGCAAGCAGTACTTCGGGATGCTGGACGCCCTTGGGTCCCATCTCCAAGAAGACGCCTCGTGGTTCCGCGCGTTGGCGATGGTGAAACCCAGCGGCATGAACTTCCTAACCCACGAAAACCGACTGCCAAAACGCTGTGAGCCCGGTTGTCTCTGCAACACCGAGGTCTGGGCCAAGGCAGATAATCCCTACACCCCCGAAGCCCTCACCTCGTTCTACGAAGCGCAGTTCAACGTCATCGAGAAGGCCTTCCCCGGTAAGACTATCAGCTACATGCTCATTCAAGCCGGCTTCCCGCTGGTCCGCGACGAGAACAATTACCTGGGCGGCGGCACCCACAACCTGCCGAAAGGTACGTCGCAAACCGAAGACATCATCGCCATGGGTCATGCCCAGCACACCGCGCTGTTTGCGGTCCAGCACAACGGCCTAGGACCCGGTCCGCGCAACGCAAACCCGGCCGACTCGCCTTGTGCAAAGGGTAAAAAGCCCCTGGATAGCGATGAGCACTGCCCCAGCCCCTGGGTCCTTCGCAACGGAAAGCGCGGTATGGTCACGGGATTCCAGACCGTCAACGGCGCTAGATGCGGCGACTCGCCCACCCTTGACCGCACGCTGCTCAACCTCGAAGAGAATTCGAATGGCGTATTCATCGAGGTGTACGAACAACGAACCTGGGAGGCGACGGCACAAGGCGGCGCCCTGGACTCTAAGGGGTCAAAGCGAAGCCTCGAAGCATGGAACACAATGCTTCATCACCGCGCGGGCACCTCGAATACGTACGAATTCACCTTCGACGGAAGCGACAAAGAGGTGTCGTTTGTGAGCGCAGCACGGTGCAGCGACGAGCCCAGCGTGGGGACGATTAAGGTACGGTAGTTCGAGGAGCGTCCACGCCTCCTACCGATGTTCACGGCCGACACGATCCCTCGCCTCCAAATCTGCACCCACGGGAACGCCTTGGCCAAGACCTCCCCCAACGCCCCCTGCCCCTGCGGCCGCACCGAAAAGTATAAAAAGTGCTGTCGGCGCTGGCACAACGGCGCTCCAGCACCTACGCCCGAAGACCTCATGCGAAGCCGATTCACCGCATATTCCCTGGGCTTGGTGGACTACATCCTCAGCACGAGCCATCCCGACGGCCCCCACGGCAAGCCCGAACAACGCGACAGCGTCACCGACTTCTGCGCGCAGACCGCGTTTCAGAGCCTCGAGGTGCTGAGCGCCAGCGAAGATGGACATCGTGGCGAGGTCAGCTTCTACGCACACTTGTCTGTGGCCGACCAAGACGCATCGTTTGGCGAGCGCAGCACCTTCTATCGCGTGGACGGCCGCTGGTTGTACCATTCGGGCACCCCAATCCAACGAACCTAAAATTCTCTTGGGGCGACTTTCCCGGCTGCGCCCTCGGGCGGTCACCGCGGTCGCGTTAAGGCCATGGCAGGAGAGCACCATGTGGCAGGTAGGAGCAGACCGGCGTCAGCTAGAGATGGACTTCTCTGGCTTAGAGTTGCTGGGTTGGGGTCAGCCGGAAGGACGCATCGAGCGAGTCGCAGAGCCCCTGTGGACGCGCGCCGTCGTTCTGTGCCACGACGACCAGCGCTGGGTTTACGTGTGCGCAGAGCTCTGCTTCATCACCCAGTCCATTCACGACGGCGTGCGGAGTCTACTCGCCGAGCGCGGCCTGCCTCTCGAAGCCCGCGAGCTGGTGTTGAGCGCCACGCACACCCACAGCGGACCCGCCGGGTACGCGCATGAGCTGTTCTACAACCTGTCCAACCCAGGCCACAGCGTCGACGTTTACAACTGTGTGGTGTCTACCCTCACCGACACCATTCAGGCCGCGTTCCAAAGCCTAGAGCCCGGAACAGTATGGTTGAACCGAGGCGAAATCCCCATCGACGAACCGGTGGCCTTCAACCGCGCCGTACCGTCTTTTCTGCGCAATGTCGACGCGCCGACCATCGACGCCCTTCGCCCCGAGACCGCCACCAACCGCGACCTCACCGTGCTGCGCATCGACGGCGAAAGCGGTCCGCGAGCCGCCATCTGCTGGTTCGCCGTACACAACACCAGCGTTCACTACGACAACCGGGCCCTACACGGAGACAACAAGGGCGTGGCCGCAGCGTTGCTCGAGTCCTTCGCCGCCGATACCCTCGAACGACCAGGGTTCGTCGGCATCTTCGCGCAGGGCGCCTGCGGAGACGTCACCCCAAACTACCGTCCATCAGACCGCGGCTTTACTATCGGGCACTGCGACGACGACTTCGCAAGCGCCCAATTTCACGGCGAAATTCAGGCCCGCTACGCGCTGCCATTGTTTCAAGAGCGCGGCGAAGCCCTCCACGGCCTCAACACCCACGCTCGCTACCTCGACTTCGACGGCGCTCCCGTCGACCCGCAGTTCGCTGCCGGGCGGTCCCACCA
This sequence comes from Rhodobacterales bacterium, assembly GCA_009936995.1. Lineage (GTDB taxonomy): Bacteria > Myxococcota_A > UBA796 > UBA796 > JAACDH01. The sequence goes on along the minus strand of JAACDH010000116.1, from coordinate 772 downwards.
GACCACCGGATATGCGCGGTACGGTCTGGGGGTCGTCGAAGGCACCGCCGAGGGTCCGGGTCCGCTGTGGCGCGCCCAAGTCGTCCGCCGAACGCTAGTGGGCGCCGTCGCCCTCTACAATCGCGTGCGCACCAAAATGACGGGCCTGGCAGACGACGTCTACGGACCGATGTATCCGTTCCTCGACGCCGGCCTGGGCGCCAGCGGCAAGGCCCTCGGTTTGTTCTCCATGCGGGCCCGATGGATACCTGGCTTCATCGATCCCGTCGTCAAAGCCGTCCAGCACATGGACGCTGCTGGCGCCAACATCGACCGCCCCTGGACGCCCAGCGTGCAGCCGCTACACATCACCCACATCGGCCACTTTGCTTTGGTCTCGATGCCCTGCGAACCCACCACCACCGCCGGCCGACGAGTCGCCCAAACGGTCCGCGAAAGCCTAGGCGTCACCTGTGTTCAGGTGGGCGGCTACTCCAACGCTTACCACGGCTATGTGACCACCAATGAAGAGTACCAAGTGCAGTCGTACGAAGGCGCCCACACGGTGTTCGGTCAGTGGACCTTGGCCGCCTATCAAACGGCGTTATCGGCGTTAGCCATCGAGATGCAGCGCCCCGTGGCCGAGCGCGACGCGGAGGATGTCCAGCCGCATCGGTACACGGCCGAGCAGATGGGTCGGAGAGCGCATGTGGGGACGCCGCCCACACGAAACTGGGGGTAGGCGCTCCAGGGCAATATTGAAATTACCGACGCGACGGCCCAGGGACACGAT
>JAACDH010000662.1 GCA_009936995.1 Rhodobacterales bacterium | reverse complement strand
GCACGCTCCGGGCCACCGTCGAGCGCTGGAATAGGTAGGGAGCAGCAGTGCAGCCTCCCTCCGCCAGACAAGTTCGCAAAAAAGAGGGCTGATTACGGAGCTAGAGCGTCTCTTTGACAGTACTTCGTTGCAGTTTCGTACTGGCCCGACAGTTTCGGTTAAGGTGGGCCTCGATTCGACTACATGAGGGACAGGTATGCGCTCCATCTCGTTCGGCCTTCTCGGCCTCTCCTTGCTCGCCGGTTGTGCTGGAAAGTATAAACCTGAGTCTGCTGTCGTCAGCGGCTGGGATCGCACTCGAACGTTCGCGGTCGAGCAGGCAAGCACGGTTCAGTACACGGGGGCTGCTCGCACGGCCGCGCCCGTGATTCCGTTTATGGCTTTTGGTGCTGCATTCGATCTCGACCTTGTGGTCAAGACCAAGAGCGACACCTGGGACATGTATGAATGGGCCCGCCTCAGCACCGCTGAAGGCCCGCTCTGGATTGCACTTCAGTCTCGCACTGGCACGCTCGACCAGGTCCTCATCGCCGATGTCCCCGAGATTGACGCCTGGATGCCCGAGCTTCCTATGCAGCGGATGTCTACGCCCATGAAGGTGGTCGACCGCTCCACCAACGACGAGCTCGACATCACCCTGCAGTACGAGAACACCGACCACGAAGAGGTCGAAGTTTCGGTTCAAGGCCAGCCGCCTCACCGCTACCAGAAGAAGCGGAACGGCAACACCTTAGGCCACGGCGACAATCAAGCCATGTCTCTGGTCGACATTCCCCACCGTGAGAGCTTGTTCAAAGCCAAGGTGATGGTGAATGGTCAATCCGAAAGGGTGGTCAAGGTTGCAGGCTTTGTACCGTTCCAGTTTGCCCTGGAGCAAGTCCAGGGTGGTTTGGCCACGGCGAGCTTCTACACCGTTCCTTCCGAAGACCCCCGTCCCCTTGAGGCGGCCTGGGCCCTTCCGTTGGTGCACGTCCCGATGGCCGAGGCCGAGGCCGAGCCCGAGCCCGAGCCCGAAGTGGTTGTGGAAGAGAACCCCATGGTCGTCCAAATGGACGCCGGCCTGGAAGACCTCCAGGGTTGCTACACCAAGTCTGCCGAGGTGAACGCCGACATCGAGGGCAACGTGATGTTGTCTTGGACCGTCACCGAGGGTGCGGCCAGCGCCTTCACCGTAGTGGTCGACACGGTTGGCGACGAAGCCTTCGCAACCTGCCTCACCGACATTCTCGGCGGCTGGACCTGGGAAGAGTCCATCGACGGCGAAGTGGGTTTCCCGATCAATGTCGTCAAGGGCGAGGGCGTCGTGCTCCACCCCAAGGCCGCCGAAGATGACGCCGCCGCCGAGGCCGGTGACGATCTCGAAGAGGCCGCCGAAGCTGGCGACGATCTCGAAGAGGCCGCCGAGGCGGGCGACGATCTCGAAGACGCCGCCGAAGAAATGGAAGAAGGTGCCGAGGCCGAAGAGGATCTCGCCGCCACCGACGACCTGCTTGGCGCCGACGAAGATGCCGCGCCTGCCGCATCCGCTGCAGCTGTGTACAACGGCATCGCCGACTTCAACTCCTTCCACCGAATGACATCCGGCAATGAAGTCGAGCTCGAGTGGCAGGTCGACCATCAAGGCAGCCGCGTAGTGGTCAGCCAAGTGTCGCCTTTCCGCACGCTTCGCTACGAGTACTTGGTGCACTACGACAGCCTCGAGCTCGTCGACGTGACGGTCAATCAATACGGCCGCGGTGTTGCCGTCATGCACATGGACATCAGCCCCGCGCTGCCCGATCTGCGTAAGCCGTTCAATGGCACCGCCGAGAGCCAGTACGTCATCGACGTTAACGGCCAGGCTGGCTACGCCACGGGCGTCATTCAAGCTTCTTGGAGCGATGGCGGACCACGGGTGAAGGTGATTCCTTCGGACCCCGATTGGACGGAAGCTGGTGACCTGGTCACTCAGGTTGTGTTCCGTGACGGACAGGCTGAGGTACGTACATCCCGGCAGGGACGGTAATCTAGCGGCCTACTTGCCCGAGAGCTGGGGCTAGGCAACGACACGTACTCGCGTACTCGCGTACGCTTGTTGCTTAGACGGGCGCTCTCGAACAAATATGCCAGCTAGCTCAACGTCTTAAGGCGCCCAGGTAGGGCGTTTTTTTTTGCCTTCGACTTACTCGCGCCATCGGCGGGCGCGAGAGTCAGCCGCCTTCACGGATCACTTTGGTTGGCTTAGGGGAATCGCCCTGCCACCCACGGCTCTACCAGCTGTAGAAGCCTTGGCCACTCTTCTTGCCCAGCTTGCCCGCCTCGACCATGTCCCGCATTAGCTTTGGCGGCTCGAAGGCCTTGTTATCAAGTTCGCGGGCCAGGTACTCGCCGATAGCCATGCGTACGTCTAGGCCAACCATGTCCGTGAGCTTGAGCGGCCCCACGGGGTGACGGTAGCCAAGGACCATTGCGGTGTCGATGTCTTCGGGGCTGGCGACGCCCTGTTCGACCATACGGATCGCCTCCATGCCCAGGCACACACCCAGACGGCTGGTGGCGAAGCCGGGGAAGTCATGGACGACGATGACCGTCTTGCCGATGCGCTCGCCGAAAGACTGGATGTGTTCGACGACGTCATTGCGGGTGTGCTTGGAGCGGATGACCTCGAGCAGGGCCATGATGTGCACCGGGTTGAAGAAGTGCGTGCCCACCATGCGGCCGGGGTCGGCGAGCGAGCTGCTGATCTTGGCCACGGACAGCGATGAGGTGTTGGTGGCGAGGATGCAGCTAGCGGGAGCGATCGCCTCGACCTCACGGAAGATTGTCTGCTTCAGTGCCAAGCGCTCTGGCACGGCTTCGACCACAAGATCGGCGCGGGTTGCGGCCGCGAAGAGGTCGCCTCCAGTGAGTTTGGATAGGGCGAGATCGCGCACCTCTTCGGTGACTTTTCCGCGGGCCACACCTTTGGCTAAGTTGGCCTTAACCTTGGACAAAGCGCGTTCGAGCACCTCAGTATTTGCGTCTGCCAGGACCACGTCCATACCCGCCATCGCACACACCTGAGCAATACCATGCCCCATAGTGCCCGCACCGATTACGCCGACCTTGTTGATCATCATCACTCCACTGGAAGACGCCTCTCTAACGCAGGCAGTGGCCAAGCGGCGGCGACACCCTTATTGCCGGGCATCCCTTTGGCCGTTCCTGAGGAGAAGCTATGCTGAACGCAGTGATCGTCGACGCCGTCCGTACACCTATTGGGCGCTTTCAGGGAGGGCTGTCAGCAGTTCGTCCCGATGACCTGGCGGCCCTGGTTATTCGTGAAGTGGTCGCTCGAAGTGGCGTAAAATCCTCGGATCTGGGTGAAGTATTCTTCGGCTGCGCCAACCAAGCGGGCGAAGACAACCGGAACGTGGCTCGGATGGCGCTGCTGCTTGCGGGTCTGCCCCAACACGTTCCAGGCGTGACGTTGAATCGCCTCTGTGCGTCGGGCCTCGAAGCTGTCAATCAAGCGCATCGGATGATTCGATGCGGTGATGCCCAGGTTTGCGTGGCGGGCGGTGTGGAGTCCATGTCTCGGGCGCCGTATTCCATGCCGCGCGGACCGCAGATGCCGAAGGCCGGAAATTTCACTACCTGGGACACCAGCTTGGGCTGGCGATACCCGAATCCGAAGATGGCAGCGCTCTTCCCTCTGGAGGCCATGGGCTGCACGGCCGAGAATATCGTCGACCAAATGGGCATCACTCGCGAAGAACAGGACGTCTTTGCGCAGCGCAGCCATCAGCTGGCGCTGAACGCTCAAGACAACGGCTGGTTCGACGATGAGCTGGTGTCGGTGGTCGTGAAGGGACGGAAACAAGACACGGTCGTGTCTACGGACGAAGGTCCCCGCCGCGGCAGTACCCTCGAAAAGCTGGCCTCGTTGCGAGCGGCGTTCCGCCAGGGCGGCTCGGTGACGGCGGGTAACAGCAGCACGCTCAACGACGGTGCATCGGCGTTGGTGATCGCCGAAGAATCATACGCCAAGGCGCACGGACTAAAAATTCGAGCTCGAATTCGCGCGGTGGCCTCCGCCGGCGTCGACCCAACTGTAATGGGCTTTGGTCCCGTTCCGGCCAGTCAGAAGGCGCTGTCTCGCGCAGGACTACAGGTCTCCGACATCGACTATTGGGAGCTCAACGAGGCGTTCGCGGCACAGTCACTCGGCGTGATGCGAAAGCTTGAGTTGGACCAAGACAAAGTGAATGTGCACGGTGGAGCCATCGCCCTTGGTCATCCGTTGGGTTGCTCGGGCGCGCGAATTCTCACGACGCTGCTGAGCGTGCTGGAGCGCACCGATTCCACGATGGGCTGTGCCACCTTGTGCGTGGGCGTTGGCCAAGGCGTGGCCACCATCGTCGAACGCGTTTAGCCGCTAGTTCTATTTCTAGAGGATTCGCGGCTGGCGCTTACTGTGTAGCCGCGATGGTATCTTCGTCTGCTTGGGGAATCGGCGCCGATTGGTCGACGTCCCCCCAGGGGCTGGAAGATGTGTTCTCGGGCGAGGGGTCCCAAGGGCTGCCTACGCCGTTGCTGACTGGCGCTTCGACTCGACGGATGGCCTGCTCGTTTTTGACGGTGACCGCCCTGGTGTTCTAAACAGGCTCGCCGGCGAGGTCTCGGTCGGTGGCGACCTTGGGTAACGCTTTGCCGGTGCCGCTAGGCTTGGCCTTTGACTGGATGATGAAGGCAACGCGCCGGTTGTTGGCACGGCCCTTGGGGCTTCGATTACTGTCGATGGGCTTGGTCTGGCCGAAGCCCTTGGCCGTGACCCGTTCTGCTTGTACGCCCTCTCCGGTGAGGTACTTCATCACCGCTTCAGCGCGTTTCTGGGAGAGCGCCAAGTTGTTTTCGGCTCCACCGACGTTGTCGGTGTGACCCTGAATCTCGACTTTACCCATTTCGGGGTGCTCGATGATCAGCTTCGCTACCGTGGCCAACAAGGTGAAGGACTCGGACTGAATGGTGGCCTGGCCCGTCCCAAATACGATATTCTGGTTGAACTGGTCGAACTCGATGCCCTGTTCGGCCACGTAGACGTCTTTGGGACAGCCATCGGATGATCCTACTGGTTCAGAATTAGGTTTAGGATCGTCGGGGCAGGCGTCGTCTAGATCGGCAACATCGTCGCTGTCGCGGTCGGGGCAGCCCATGGTTTTGACCGGGCCGGCCAAATCGGGGCAGCGGTCTGTGTTGTCGCCGACACCATCGCCGTCGGCGTCTGGGCAGCCGTTGGTTTCTGCGGTTCCGGCGTCGGTGGGGCAGGTGTCGTCGTTGTCGAGGACACCGTCGTCGTCGTTGTCGGGGTCGGGGCAGCCGTCTTCGTCTTGCCAGCCGTCGATGTCTTCGGCCTCTTTGCACTGGTCGTCGATGTCAGGTACGCCGTCGTCGTCGTTGTCGGGATCGGGGCAGCCGTCTTTGTCATCGTAGCCGTCGAGGTCTTCGGCGCTGTCGACGCAGCG
>JAACDH010000661.1 GCA_009936995.1 Rhodobacterales bacterium | reverse complement strand
TCGTAGGTGAAGTCCACGTGTCCGGGCGTGTCGATCAAGTTCAGGCGATAGACCTGCCCGTCCTTGGCCTTGTATTCGAGGCGCACGGTCTGCGCCTTGATCGTGATGCCTCGCTCGCGCTCGATGTCCATCGAGTCCAGCAGCTGTGCCTTCATGTCGCGATCGGCGACGGCTCCGGTCTGCTGAAGAATGCGATCAGCGAGGGTAGACTTGCCATGATCGATGTGGGCGATGATTGCGAAATTGCGTATGCGGGCCAGGCGGTCCAAATGAGCTTCCTAGGGAGGATGGTCGGGTGTCCACTGCTAACCCAGCAGCGGTCGCTTGCCCGCTTGAGGATGGTGGGCTAAGCAGCGAGCCCAATCTATAGAGAGTGTCCAAAGTGGCTACGCACCAAGACGCCATCAAGCGTATGAAGCAAAACGAACGTCGTCGGATCAGAAACCGGCACTACCGCAGCACCATGCGTGGCCAAATTAAAGCCCTGCGCGAGGTCATCGCCAGCGGCGATGGCGATGCGGCTACCAAGGCCTTCCCGGCCGTGGTCGGCACCATCCATCGTGTTGCCGGCAAGGGAATTATCCACCGCAACGCCGCCGCCCGCCGCGTGAGGCGCCTCAACAAGGCGCTTAAGGCACTCGTCACCGCATAAGTGCTTGGGGTTCGCCCCAAAGCGCCAACCGTGCAAAAAGCTGTGTGATCCTGTCACACAGCTTGTTTTAGTGGATCCATCCGTGCCGCGACCCGTTGTCGCTTCAAGCCACGCCAAGGCACCTAGTCGAGAAGCATCTCGAGTACCAAGGCATCTAGGATACGGTTTGCGCCGGCCCGGTGACTGTTCATCTGGGCATTCGCTCTAGCGAGACGCGTGAGGACCTTCGCGGCCGCGGGCATGCCATTCTGTAGCCGAGGACGAACTTTCCGAAAGTCGTCAAAGTTCATTTTCGAACTCCTCCGAATGGCATCGTCTGGTGCGCCCAGTCGAGCCATCTCCGCCATGACAAGAAGCTGACGGAGCTTCCATGTCACCAACGCCAATAATCTGCGGGGCTCGTCTCCAGAAGATTGGAGCCGATACAGGGCCGACACCGCTTGTGGCCGATCGCCGGCAGCTAACCCAGTGGTGAGGTCCCAGATGACCGCATCGGCCAAGACCGCGCAGACCTCGCGAACGTCGTCAACGACGATCTCGTCACGATCACCTGCATAGAGCGCTAGTTTACCGACTTCGCTGCCGATCTGTGAGAGATTAGGGCCGATGGTCTCCACCAAAAGGTATGCGGCCTCTCGGCCCAGGGTCTTCCCCGCCCTGCGTGCAGCATCAGCGGCGAAACGCTCTGGCTGAATCCCCTTGCTGTGAAGCTTGAGAACCTCTCCGCCGGCCGCTTTGATCGCCTTGGGGATCTTCGACGCCCACGCTGGCCTACCTTTCTCGGGCTTGGGCATGCGCTCGCCTACAAGCAACAACAGCGTCGTGTCGCTTGGGTCCTTCAGGTAGTCGGCCAGCGCTTCGAAGAATGCATCGTTGGCCTGCCCAACCTCTCGGACAACCACCACCCGCAGGGCGCCCATCATCGGCAGCGTTCGCGCGGCAGATAACGATTGGACGGCCTCGCCTTCAGATCCGCGAAAAACGCTGTGGTTGAACGCGGGCAGTCCGCACTTCTTTAGGCCCGCTGTTTCGATGAGCTTCGCCGACGCCTGCACGAGCGGCGCTGCATCGCCGACCACGAGATAAACCGACTTGAGCTTCGCCCGGAGTTGAGTCTGTAGATCCGCTACTGACATTCTTGCTTCCCCGCTAAGACATCGACCACTCGTACACTAACCTCGTCGGCCAGCCACGACACAGCGGCATCTCGCGCCGCGCTGGAATCAGCGGCCACTCCAGGCGCCACCCACAGCCGACTCACCTCGATTTCCGCCACGCAGCCGGGCCGCCCCTCGACATACGCGATGACCTCTAACTGAGCCCGAAAGGCCACCGTACCTACATCCGCGACACCACTATGGGGAGACAGCGACGAAGAACGCACCTCTAAAGTGATCGGCGGTCCAGGATCGATCCCCCTCTTCGCCAGATGTCGAGTCATTCCAGCCTGGAGCGCCGTGTGCAATCCTGGCGCCACAGTCGCACCGCCAACCGGACCCGCCGAAAGGTGGGGAGTTGGCATTGCCCCTACCTTCCAGCCGCAGCCAGATAGCAGTAAAATGAGTGCCAAGCACGCGGTACGGCAAGCAGGTGTTGACACTAGGGTCCATCCTCCGGTAGCAAAGAGCATCATGCGAGAGACCATGTACCGCGTCGTTGCCATCGGCATCACACTGATCGCTTCCCCTGCCTTCGCTCAAAGCGTAGAGCAAGACGTTCCGTCTAGGCTCGAGGGGCTTGATGCCGCCATGGAGCCCACAACGCCTACGCGTCCTGATACGGGCTATCGCTTCGACGGTGTCGCTCCCGTAGCACGCGATCGCCGGAACTTTGGCATGGAGTTCGGATTTCGCAGCCGGATGGTGTCTATCCCTAAGTCCATCATGGACATCTGGTATTTCGACATCGAAGATCCCAACTGGGCGTACATCGAAGGCCGTCCAAGTATCAAGGGCTACTCCCTCGGCATGGAGTTTATCGTCAGGTCCGAGAACACCAACGGCATCTTCTATGGCGAGTTCCTCGATTCAGAGATGAGCGAGGGCTACTGGGACGACGTTGAAGAGCCTGCAGATCACCTGGACGGAGACTTTGTCGCGCCCTCACCTGGCTTCGGATTGGTCACCGTTGGCGCCGACTACGCCTACGAGGCCCACTTCGTCCGCACGCGCGACACTCAAGGCCGCTTCGGCCTATCCTTGCTCGTGGGTGGCGGACTCGGTATCGCTGTAATGACAGGTAAAATGGACCGTTGGGGACCCGACCTCGACGGCAACCCCGCCTACAAGCGCTACTTGGATGGTGTTCCCGCCGACGGAGACAAGTCCTTGCCTCGCGTTTATCCCATGGTCGACATCAACACCGGATTGCGCTTCAATATCGCGGACCGCCTCGCCTTCCGATTCGAGGGAGGATTGCACAGCGTGATGTACTACGGCGCCTCCGCCGGCGTGATGTTCTAGCAGCGAACTTTCGCGCTCGTTACGTCGAAGCTGCCCACAGCTTTAAACGAGGTCAATGCGCGCCGTTCGAACGGCAAAAGCCCCGCATAAATGCAGGGCAATTTCCTGTTCCAGAATCGTAGGCACCAAGCGGCAGCGCCTAACGCGACTAGGAGCGAGGACCCGTGCGGCCACGAGCGGCACGACGAGCAGCGCGACGAGCGGCCTTGCGGCGACGCTTCTCGGCTAGCCGCTGCTTAAGGCGACGGCTTTCGCCGGGCTTAAGGTAGAAGCTGTTCTTCTTAATGTCCTTACGGATGCCCTCGCGCTCCACCTTACGGCGGAAGCGGCGCAGTGCCTTCTCGAAGGGCTCGTTCTCACGGACGGTAACGAGGATCACGGGGTGTACTCCAGATAGAGGCCGGTTTGGCGACCGGCAAGTATTAGCGCTTCGAGGCAGGCGGGGCAAGCACTCGGCCACGGTAGAGGGCCAAAACCCAGAACACGCAGCGACGCAGACGGCAGTATTAGGCGGTCCTGCCGTGTCCGGCAACCCCCAAAACGCTATTCCATCTCCCCGGCCAAATCGCGAGACAACCATTCTCGCCTCATGCCTCGG
>JAACDH010000660.1 GCA_009936995.1 Rhodobacterales bacterium | reverse complement strand
GTCTATGGCGGTTGATTCGGCGGCGCCGATGTCGCTGAAAAAAGACGAGGTCCGGGTGATTAACGAGGAGGCGGTTGGCATGTACGAGGTGGCCGTGCTCGCGGCGGGTAGCCCGAAGGCCCTGAAGCGCTGGACGGAGGACCACGCATTCCGCTACCCAGACGGCATGGAAGACACTGTCGGCGATTATGTGCGCGAAGGTTGGGTGTTTGTGGCCATCAAGGCCCACGTGGCCAGCTCTGCTGCCACCAGTCCCCGTCCCGGGTTGCGCAGCGTCGACATGGGCTTGCCGCCTGGCGCCGAGTTCAACGGCTTTGTCCAAGGCATGGGCTTCCGCTTTGAGGTGGACGCGCCGGTAATTCCCATGCGGCTATCCGGCTTCAACGGGGATGACGCTCACAACCGCGTCTATTTCCTCTCGGATGAACCCCTGCGTATCGCCGGTGTTCCCAAGTCCACGGTCCGTCGCCAGGTGGACGGTCGCGACCTCTATCGGCACTTGGTCTCCGATTTGGACGTGCGGGTGAACAACGGCAACGCCAACCAGATCAGTGACCACTGGTGGACCCAAATCGACCCCCTCCGCGACCCGGCTCCCTTCAACGGTGTGGCCAAGGATCTCCTCGCCTCCGATCTGCTCTCTGTGGACAGCGGCTCGCTGTCACTGCCCTTCGAAGAGCGGGAGAAGGAGCTGCGGAGGATCAGCGAATCCCTGGGTCTTCGCGGCGCGGCCATCGACGAGTTGCACGCCACGGAGCTAGACGGGGAGCGCGATGAGGTGCTGGACGACGTGCTCTGGCAGGTCCGTGGAATGACCTTGACGGTGCTGGATGGCGACTTCCCTCGGGAGCTGCTGGCGGACCAAAACTTGGCGCTGCGTCCATGGGAGATGCTGGCCGAGAACAACGTTCGCGAGCGATTCAATCTGCAGCCGACCGGACCCGAGCTGTGGGTTCCCTACAGCCGCTCGATCGTACCTTGGTAGCGTTGACGGCAAAAAAGCGACGGCGAAGTGAAAGGGAATGGAGCCGCACCCGTTGAGGGATTGTCGCGTCCTCATACGGAGCCATCATGAACAGCAACGACATCACGATCGAAGAGCCGTGCCACGAGAACTGGGATGCCATGAGCGGCCGCGGCAAGCAGCGCTTCTGCGGTAGCTGTACCAAACACGTCAACGATTTCTCGAAGATGACCCGGGTTGAAGCAACGAACCTTCTGAAGACCGAGACTCGCCCCTGTGTGCGTTACAGCAGTGACGCGAAGGGCGAGGTTCAGTTTCTGAAGCCAGCGCCCATCTCGAAGACCCCGCCGGCACCTGTCCGAAAGCGTCGTGGCAAGAGGGCGTTGCTGATGGCCGCTGCAATGTTCGTGGCCACGCCTGCGATGGCCACAGCGGTCCCTGCCCCAGAGACCGGTCCGGGCCTGTTGGAAGAGCTGTTGGAGCAGGTTCGGGACTGGTGGGCTGGCGAGCCCGAGGGATTTGCCGGCCCTGGTCTCACCGACCCGATCCCCGTGGGTGACACGTACGCCGACATGCCGATGATGGGCATGATGGAAAGGTTGGAGCCCGAAGAAATCCCGGAGCTGAGTACGACCAAGGGCGAAGTCGCTCCGCAGCTTCTGCCGCCCGTGGTGGTGAAGCAGCCGATCAGGATGGGCAAGATCGCCCGCCCCATAGACGAGTAGTCGCCCAGGGACTCGCCAGTCCTCAGGGCCGTGTTGAAGACCGATGCCGGAGAGGCTCGGAGGAGACCGGGGCCGTGAGGACTGGCGCGTCGAGGCGCGTGTCGCGTTGTCCTCTCGACATCGAGGGAGGGTAAATATTACGACGATGTGTCGCACTGACGAACGATGACAGAACGCCGCGGCGGACTTCGTGTCTACAATGCAATCAACCCGAGGATTGACCGTGCTCATCTCCTTGCTGCTCGCCGCCTGCCAGCAGTCCCCTGTACCCCCTGTACCCGCCCCTCCCCCTCCGTCCGAAGTGCACCAACCGGAACCGATCTGGCCTCAAGAGGGCGCCGTCTTGGTGGCTGCTGTGGTACCGGCGTCTACGGACGTCATCAAGGTGTTTCTCGACCCCGGCCACGGCACCGGAGACAACACTGGGAACCGAGGTGTCCTCTGTCAGTCCGAAGAGGTGTTCGCGCAAGAAATGGCCGTCGATCTGGCCGCTCGCCTCGAAAAACTTGGGCCGTTCGAGGTCCTGTCGGCACGACCCGATGGCGCGCGAACCGGGTACACCCAACGCGTGGCCGCCGCCAAAGCCTGGGGCGCAGATGTGTTCATCAGCCTGCACTCGGACGCCCGGGGCGAAGCGGCCTACCACTGGGAGCCGTTTCCGTCCTGGTCCTGTATCCGCTGGGACCACTCGCCTGGATTCGCCGTCCTTGTGAGTGATGAGGGTGGAACCTCAGTGTCCGGTCAACGCCGCCGATTCGCGAGGTCGATCGCCGAGCAGCTCGACGACGCCGGCTTCCCGGCACACGACGGGCTCGACTACGGGACCCTCTACGATCTGGACGACACGCCAGGGGTGTTCATCGACCGCCGTGGCCTGTTGATGCTGCGGCGCCCGGCGATGGTGTCAGTCATCGTCGAGACCCACAACGCTTTCGACCTAGAAGAGGTGCGCCGTTGGCAAGAGCCACGAGTACACGATGCCTTTGCGCGGGCGATAGCGGTTGGCCTGCTGGAGTACGTCGCCGGGGAGTAGCCCAGGGTGGCGACCCAACCTGTTCTTCGACCCACCTACGCGATGGTGATGTCGTCGATTAGGTACACGTCTTGAATGGCGTTCAGCAGCGCAACGCCATCGGCCATTGGCCTCTGAAAGGCCTTGCGACCGCTGATGAGGCCCATGCCGCCGGCGCGTTTGTTGATGACCGCCGTACGGACCGCCTGCTGGAGGTCATTGCTTCCGCTGGCGCCGCCACTGTTGATTAGGCCAATACGGCCCATGTAGGCGTTAATGACTTGATACCGGGTGAGGTCGATCTCGTGCTCGGTGGTGAGCTCGCTGTACACCTTGGGGTGGGTCTTGCCCCACTTGCCCAGCTGTGGGTCGATGTAGCCGCCGTTGCTGGTGGGCATCTTCTGCTTCACGATGTCTGCGCCCACGGTGCAGCCCAAGTGGATGGCCTGGCTGGTGAGGTCGGCCGAGGCGTTGTGATCGGCGGTGTCGGTCTTGAAGGCGTTGTTGCGGACGTAGCACCACAGGACGGTGAACATGCCCAGTTCGTGAGCCTCCTCGAACATCATCGAGATCTCTTGGAGCTGGCGGCTGCTGTTCTCGCTGCCCCAGTAGATGGTGGCCCCGATGGCGCTAGCGCCTAGCTCGTACGCCTGCTGGACGCTGCCGAAGGGCACTTGGTCGTACGAATTGGGGTACGACAAGAACTCGTTGTGGTTCACCTTGACCATGAACGGAATTTTGTGGGCGTACTTGCGAGACATCAGTCGCAGGACGCCGAACGAAGAGGCGACGGCGTTACAGCCGCCCTCGATGGCGAGCTCGATGATGCTCTCGGGGTCGAACATGACTGGGTTGGGAGCGAAGGAGGCGCCCGCGGAGTGCTCGATGCCTTGATCGACAGGAAGAATGGACACGTAGCCGGTACCGGCGAGGCGGCCGGAGTTGTACACGCGCTGCAGGTTGTTTAGGACCGGCATCTTCCGATCGGAGAGCGCCCAAATGCGATCGACGAAGTCGGGGCCGGGGAGGTGCAGCTTGTCGGCCGGCATGGTGGTGCACTTATGCTCAAGCAGGCTTTGGGCCTCGTCGCCGAGAAGTTGGGAAATCTGTGCGATGTCCATGGTGCGCTCCATTTCGTTGGGTGGCCGGAATTCTATCTCGGTGGCCAGCGTAGGCAAGGATCATCTGGGAAGCGCCGGGATTGGCGCATCGAAAATGGTAATATCTGGCGCCCAGGAGTGAACAAACAAGGGTGAAGAAGCCCCCCGAGTCACCGGTCGGTGCCCAGCGCACCGCCGCTTAGGCGTCGGTAATCTGAGCCAACCTCCTCCTAATTTTGCAGCCCGTCGTCCGGCTCAACGACAACCTGTCGTGTCTGAGCGGTCTCTGTGCATTCTGTCGCGCCATCTTACCGGTGGGTGCGCTAGGTTAGGGCCCGTCCTTCTCCGGAGTGTCCCATGCGCATCGCCTTGATTCTCGTCCCGCTGCTCCTCGCGTGCGGTGGCAAAGACGACACCGACATCACTGTCCCCGGGCCGACCACTATCCCGTCGAGCACCACGCCTACCGGGACCACTGTGGTCTCCGAGATTGTGGGCACCCCGAGCTGGTCGGTGCGCGGTATGACGGTCTTTAGCGGTCCCCTCGATGCGTCTACGACGGACTGTGTGGTGGGCGACAATCACTTCATCCAGTTGGGCGTCTACGGCCCGGGTGATGCACACGCTGGACCATATGATACTGAAGTAGAGAACGGTGTTTCCGCCTGTGGGTATGCCATTGGAAACCAGTTCTTGCCCGAGGATTTTAGCAACGGAAACGGTATCTGGTTGGGCGTGGTTTTGGTGCCTAATCCAGGCGCTGTGGCCGGGAATTCTCCAGACTTCGACAGTGGGGATGTTATCCAGTGGGATCGATTCCCCATGTTGATCGACGGCGACTTGCGACGGGGTCCGTTCACCATCGCCGACGGCGATCTCGACGTCACCTTTCCGGGGCCAGATGATTTTGGTTTTACGGTGAACGGCCATAGTCATGTGGTGCTATTTTTCGGTACGGCCGTCGAGCGTTTTCCGGCCGGTGCTACCCCTCCCGGAGAGTATGCGTTTCATCTGGCGTTACGCGACGCCACCAGCGATGTTTCCGACGCGGGCTGGAACGTGATGGTACCCTTTGTGGTGGCCGACCTGGAATAAACGGTGGGCCGCGCCGTACATGAGGCGACCACAGGGGGTACGAATGAAGCGAATTGCCGTGGCGTTTTGTGTGCTGTGGACGCTGGGATGCTCGGGTATCGCAGAGTCTGCACTGAAGGCGGGTGGGGTTGAAGTCGATGCGGACGGCAACGTGACGATGACGTTACCGGATGGGTCGGTCGTTCGTACCCAAGAGGGCGGAGCGCTGCCCGAGGACTTCCCCATTCCTCCACCGGAAGACGGCGCCACACCGATCAGTGTTGTTGAAATCGCTAAGGCGGATGGCGGAGAACAGACCGTGGTGTCTTTCCAAATGACGCGATCCAAGAACGAGCTCACGGCTACCTATACGGCGTGGTTTGACGAAAATGTGCCGAGCTATACCGTCGTTTCGGAAAGCCAAGCGGGAGTTTCTACGCATATTTTTAAGGGAAAGCATCAAGGCTATGACGTCACCGTTACCCTGTCAGAGGCGTTTGGCTCCAACACAGTGAGCCTTATGAAGGGGACGCCTCCGGCCAAAGAAGGGTCATCGGACTAGCCTTCCGGTACTTATTCGCGGTACGATGTGGGGCACAATGTGGGGGGACCGTGGGCCAACAGAAGGGGGACGATGACGCCACAGATGTGATCGAGAGCACCGGATATACCGAACAGGGCTCGGGCCCCGCGGCCGACACCGCTGGGTTTGAGATGTCCACGCCCACAGGGTGGCGGCCTATCGAGGAGGATCTCGCGCCTGAACCTAAGTGGAGCGAAGACCGGAATCGTCCCGCGGCACCCACGATGATTTCTCGCGAAAAGCTTGCTCACGCTATGGTACCGCCTCCCCCGGAGGAGGTAAATTGGAGAGGCCCGCTGCTAAAGGCTGGCGGTGTTCTCCTGTTGGGCGTTGTGGCGGGTGGCGGATACCTGATGTACCAGGCGAGATTCATGCCGCCAGAACCCATCGTCACTGCGGTGGCAGCACCTGTCGCGCCCGATCCGACGCTCGAGCCCGTGAAGCTCGAGGGCGTCCGGGTTCGAGCGGGCATCCAACAGGCTCCGAAGCCCCAGGCAATGAGAGGTGACGTCCGCAATAGGGTGCCCTCCGGAGGCCGGATCGAAGACGCTCCGCGCGAGCCCACATCCCCTGCGGATGCAGAGGGAGAAGGCGCGCTCGAAGCGTCCGACTAGTGGGTAGACTGCAGCTCCTGCGCTTCCATTGGCATCGGGCTACCTTGCTGTGTTGCATTCTCACCGCTGGCTGCTCCCGCGAGGCTGACGTACCTTTCAAGGTGGATACCTCCTTCTCGGAGATTGTTCCCACCGTGTTGACCGTGTCTTGGAGCACCGACGAGCCCGGCGTAAGCTGGGTGGAGTACGGCTTAGATGGTCCGAAGCTCAGCACGCCGAAAACGGCGTCGGGTACCCAACACGAGCTTGTGGTGCTGGGGCTCAAGGCCAATCAAGCCACAAATGTTCAGGCCTTTACCCAGACTGAGGAGGGCCTGATCACCAGTGAGGTGAGGACGGTGACGCCCGGCGACGTGCCCGATTGGTTCTCGGAAGTAGACCTCACCACCTACGACACCGAGACCTCCCAAATGGGCGATGGCTATCTGTTGATGTCCATCTCCAAGGCCCTCGGCGGCTTCGAGGGCGTGGGCAGCGCGGTGGTGGTGATGGATGGAGACGGCGACTACGTGTGGTGGCACGAAGTAGACGCTGGAAAGGGCTCGATGTCAGCCACCTTCCACAACGGAAGCCTGATGTGGGACGAATACGACGCTGCAGTTTTGGGCGACCTGGCTACCTTCGTCACCCTCGACTTGGCCGCGACACAGCCCCTTGTCCGTCAACGGATCCCGCAAGGGCATCACATGGCGACGCCCATCTCGTCCGACGAGATCGCCTGGATTGCCCGAGATATCCACAACATCGAGGGCCCCAACGGCGCCATCCTCGACATCCAGACCGACCGCATTCGTGAGGCCTCCATAGACCAGACCGAGACGCCCGACGAGGTGTTTAGTTTGTTTGCGGCTTACGATGGCATGTTTCACTATCCGTGTACCCATACGCTGATATCGCAGGCCCGGTATGGCTACGAGAATCTCTTCGAGTGGACCCATTCGAACTCGCTGGTCTACCTGCCCGACCAGAGCGCCTACTTCATGAACTCCCGCTGGACCGACACCGTGTGGAAGGTCGACCGTTCCTCTGGGGCGTTGTTGTGGCAAATGGGCGGGCCAAACTCGGACTTTACCGGCCCCGATGGCGAGTCACTTTGGGACGGCGTTCAGGCATCATCGCTGTGGAGCCATGGCCACTTCAGTCACCTGTGGGACGGTGGGCTGGTGATGTTCGACAACGGTAATCACCACAGTCCTCCGGCCAGCGGCATCGTCGAGGTGGCGTTCGACGAGAACACCATGGTGGCCGAAGAGGTATTTCGCTATACGGATCCCGAGGGTCGCAGCATGAACGCCGTGGGCGATGTACGCAAACTTTCCGGCGGAAACTACCTCATCTCGTGGAGCACCTGGGGCGTGGTCAACGAGGTCACGCCAGCCGGCGAGGT
>JAACDH010000659.1 GCA_009936995.1 Rhodobacterales bacterium | reverse complement strand
TTGTGCACAAAGACACACTGGTTCGCAATGAACGGCCAGCGAGATCTTTGCATTCGGCGCGTCAGCAGCTTTTGAGGATGCAAGTTTTGATGATGCCATGCGACCGCTCGGAGGGGTTACGCTGGGGATTCCACTCTACGGTCGTCGAGTGCCGCATCCACAGCTCTCGCGCAAACTCGGCGGTCGACCCCGACATGAACTCGCCGGGGTGGTTGTCGGTGACCCATAATTTCGGACTCGGGACCCCGCCGACCGTTGGAAGATAGTCAGAGTTGTCAATGCAGAATTGCTTCAAGCATTGGTTGATCTCCTCGGCAGTGTGTTGCTTGATGTAGTAAAGTGCGAGGAAGCGTGTAGCATCGTCGAGGAAGGCAAGCCAGCCAATGTAGCCGTAGGGTTCAGAGACGGGGAGGCTGCACGTGTCACTCCAGACCTTGTCTCCGAATTTCCGCGACCCAGTCGAAGGCGAGGGCTGCGAAGTGCGGGGTCGAGCTGGCGGTCGTTTCGATCCTCCTTTGACGCATGCTGGGCAGTGCTGCCGTTCGATGCGCCGAAGTAGCCCACGGGTAGCATCGACAGACTGAGACAGCCGGTCGTTACTGAAGTGGCAGCAGCGCTCGTGGATCAGTTGCGACGTGAGCTCGGGGCTGATGTTTGCAGCCTCGTAAACGGTGGCGGAGGAGGCATCGAGGCAGAAGTTGCAGTCGATCTCGGCCTCGTATCCCTTCTCTGTTTCCGTGAACGGCACACGTGAGCCATTCGGGAGCACAAACACGCAGACGTCATTGAAGAACGCCTTGATGTTTTGGCTTCGAAAGAGCTGCCGCGGGCTCACCAATGTGAGTGATCCGAGCGACTCAACGTAGAATGAACCAGGAATCAGAATGACCTGCTTCTTTGGAACATTCTTCGGCTTGTAGACCAACGTTCCGACAAATCCGACTGGCATGATGGACGTCTCGGTAGACGACTGGTTTGCAGCTCGAACGACGATGTTGGGCGACCAATCTGTGACCATGCTTGGCGGGAAGAGGCCTTTCCGACCAGAAGCGGTTACGGTTGCGCCCGTGTCAATCTTCGCAACGCAAGAGTTGCAGTCGGGTCGGGCGAGAGAGCGGGTCGTCTCCAAGTCAAAGACGGTGAGGGTGAAATCTGGTGCGTCCTGCCCCGCCGTAGCATACGCGATCGCGAGAATCGCAATGATAATCGAGAGTGCCTGGAAAGGACCAATCCTAACGAGCCGTCGCATCCCGAAGCCGATTGGCGAGACAATCTTGCGGAATCCGTCGGCGGCGTAGGCAGCGATGTATCCAATCGACCCGCCCAGGAGGGTAGAAAGCGAGCAGAAAATGGCCGAGACCAGCCCGAGGATGTGCCACCAGATCAGCTGGAAGGAAGCGACCTCCTGCAGGTAGTTGAGCGCGTTGGAGGAGGCCTCGGCGTCCGCGGAGAGCGAATACCCCACGAACGAGTCGTTGTCGGTGAAGACGGTGGAGAAGCCGGGGGAGACCGCAAACTCCTTTTCTCCCTCCGCGGCGTCTTGCGTCAGCGACCCGACAAAGTCGGTCTCCGCGCAATCCTCCGTGGCGGCAGGGCCACCCTTGTCGTCCGATGGCGTCTCGTCCGATTCGCCCTCGTCCTGTTCGACGCTCGAGGAGTACGCCGTCGGGGGTGGCCGTTGCGAGCCCCGGCCGGAGCGCCCTCCGCGCCCGCCGCCGCGTCCAAAAGAGGAGCGCCCGCCGCGCTGGCCCAGCTGGACCTGCTTGTCTTGCAGGACAGAGACAGCAGACGTCAGGCTGCGGAAGCGGCGCGGCGAGGGGCAGACAAACTTGCCCTCCTTGTTCTTGACATGGCCAAAGCCGAGGCAGTTCCAGCACATTGCCTCGCCAATGACGCTGCCTCCGCCACGCGACTGCACGAGGAGTGCGTTGTACTCGTTGGCATCCGTCGTGGGGCACACGTCTGCGCCCGATCCGTCGTCGCCTGCCGAGAGAGAAAGGCCGTCCACGCGCGTTGAGTAGCTTGACGCGCCAGCGGCGGCGGCCTTAGGCGTAATGACGCCTTGCTGCCAAAAGGCCTCCCAGTACACTTGCATGCCCGCCACCGTGAGGGCGAGCGAGCCGGTCCCGTCGGCGTTGCGCCAGTCCTGGCGAGGCGACGCCAGTTCATCCATCGCCTTGGTGGCAATCTCCTTTGGTCCGCCTTGGAGGACCTGCAGGAACTTGACGAGTACGTCGTTCTGCGGGTGCGGCGTGTTGCGCTCGGAGTTGACCTGCTCGAGGTACGTCTTGAGGGCCGTCGGTGTGTTCTGGGCAATCCCCACGCTGTTGGAAAGCGAAATGTTGCCCAGACGGTGTTCTGGTTGGCGACGTCCAGCCCGCTGACGCGGCGAGGCATCCCATCGAGCTTGAGCCTCGCCAAGACGTGGCGTGCGAGTGAGTTTCCGCACTGTTGGTAAGCGACGAGGTGGGCCCCTTGCAGAGGCTGGCCTTGCAGCGCAACCACATGGTAGGTGGCCGGGTAGGTGGCCGTCAGAATGGGGGCGCCCTGCGCCCACTGGCTACCGCGGTAAAGGCGAACCATCTTGTCAATCTCCGCCA
>JAACDH010000658.1 GCA_009936995.1 Rhodobacterales bacterium | reverse complement strand
AGCCATCGACGACGACGAAGACGTACACGAGATCTTTGTGGGATTGGCCTAGTCTGCGCTCATCCGAGGCGTAGAATAAATCCAGCTAGAGCTCACCATAGAATGATGCCGGGTGACCGTTGTGCAATTCGGGTCGACGTTGAACTTCCTTGCGGTGATCCCGCGGATTTGGGACCATCGCTAGGATGAACGAACCTCTCCACAGTTGGTGGCAGAACAATCTGCTCACCCATCCCGGTGCCGCGGCCCAAGCGGTGGACCCCGGACCGCGCTGGAAACCCACACCTGTCCCCGCGTTGCGTCTTCAAAGTAGTCCGGCGGCGTTTTCGGTGATCTGGGAGCTGTCCAGTAAAGAGGCGTCCGACTTAGAGGTCGAGGTGGTGGGGGATCTGTTGGTCTTGCGAGCGACGCACGGGGGTCAACAGGTGGCTCGCGCGGTCCCGGTGCCCAAGGATGTTAATTTGGCTCGGCGTCGCGACCGTTGGAAAGACGGCCTGCTCACTGTGGTAATGCCGCGAATTATCCCGACGGTATTTGGCCGGTTTCGGCTGTGGATTTCCAGATTACTGCATCGTTTTGGGGTTTGGATAGCCCCAAAGTCCTAGTCTTCGGATTGGTCGGCCTCTTTGGCGTGCGCCAGCGCCACCATGCCGTGCTCCTGTTCGAGGATCGGACGGATTCGCGGAAGGACATCGAAGACGGACGCGGGCGCGTGACCCTCGGGCGGTGCTGGGCCATCGACTTCTACAAGGTGGCTCCGCACGACGCGGTCACCGCACAGGTAAACCTCGGCGTAGGTCTTGGGAATTCGTCCCGACACCAAGCCGTTGGCGTCGATCGCGTACTCATCGCGCATGCAGCCGGTGTGCAGCACCTTTCGATCTGCCCAACTCCACCACTCGGTCTGATGCACGTGGCCAGTGACGACGCAGCGATATCGACCGCTCGTGATCATTTCGCGATAGGCATTCCCTTGCTTAACATTTGGGTTGTTACTCTGGAATCGCCAACCCACCTCCCGCAGCATTTGCCAGCTGACTGCCGACATCTGTTGCCCGCCCACCAGTCCGCGTAGCCAATCGCCGGTGTAGTAGCCCCAGTATGCGCCCACAATCAGGTTCTTCACGTCGGGAAGCAGATCGAGGGCGCGGCGTCGGGGCTTGAGGCGATCGAGGTCGTAGAACAGGTGCTGCATCGGTAGCGCGACGTCGATGACTGCCTGAGCGCCCCACGATTGAGCGAGGATGGCTGTCCCGTCGTGGTCCACAAAGACGTTCTTGGGATCGACTTGGAACATGGGGTCGTTTTGGCTCCCATGCTCCACGTGTAGATCTCCGAAGTCTACTTCAAAGCCCGGAAAAATGACGTGGTCGTGGCCAATTGCTTCGCGTAGGCGTTTTTGGACCTCGGGAAAAAGCAGCTCATAATCATGGTTTCCGACGATAAAATGGATGCGTCTTGGAGCGCCCTGGTGGGACAGGAATTTACGACAGCCCGCCGGGAACGCAGGGTGAGCTGCCAGCACTCGCTCCAGCTTGGCTAGGGCGATTTTGGCGTCGACCTTGAGCGGATGAGCACCGCCGATCGACGTCTTGAGGAGGTCGAGGGTGTCGCCGTTGAACACCAAGTCCACCGGAAGATCGGCGAATGGCGGTCTGTTGTAGGCGCAGATCAGCTCGGCGAGCCAGGCCGAGTGGGGAAAGTCGTCGAGGAGTCCACCGGGACCCATTTCGATGTCGGAGAGGCAGATGACGAGGCGATCGGGGCTGTTGGAGTTCATGCTTGGGCCTAACATGACCCGGAAGTCGAAATCAGGGATAAGTTCGAGGACAGATCCGTTCCGTTTGGCACAGATCCATCCCATGGAGCGCTTTGTGACCGGTGCATCTACCCACCTCTTCGCCCCGGTAGTGGCAGTCGCTGTCCTCGTGTTTGGAGCGCCAATTCAGATCTCTCATGCTGCGGACTACGCCTTGATGGCGGGCGGACAAGTGGACGCAGGTGGCCACGTGGTCCTCAACTTCGCTGTGCGCCAGGAAGCGTGGCAGTTCAGTCTGTACACCGACACCCTTGACGCACGCTGGACCTCCTCGAAGGAGCGGGGCAAAGTTTGGATAGGTACGCGCTTCGCGGGCGGTGCGTCCGGTTTGATGATCAGCCCTTGGACGGAGGGCCGACCCGCCCCTGAACGAGCGCTAGTGTCGGGCTACGCTGGCCTAGAGTATGGGGCTCAACGGTACCTATCGCGAGGTTTTTACGCCGGTGTCGAGGGGCATTCACGGCTGTATGGCTTTGGCGCCTTGGACACCACGACCGTCGCCATCCCCGAGGCGCAGCCCGTTCTCAACGGGGATCTGGTTTTGGGCTGGTACAGACCGTTCGCCAGCGTAAAAGTACGCCCGGGCTTGGATTTGGCGCTGGCCTCACCAACCACCCTCTTCCAGCCCCACGTCATTCTCGAAGCCCAGATCGCGCCGGACTGGACGGTTGCGCCTCGTGCAGAACTTCGAGGGGGATGGGCTGACGGTCAGGACGATGT
>JAACDH010000115.1 GCA_009936995.1 Rhodobacterales bacterium | reverse complement strand
TCTTGTTCTTGAAGTCGGCCGTCTTCCGCATGGACGTGATCTGGTCCATGGTGAAGGGCTTGCCCTTGAGGGTGTAGCCGAGCTGCTCTTGGTCGAGCAGTGGCATGTCGGCGAGACCCGGAACCGCTGCTGTGGCGGCTGTGGACGGGATGGGCATCACGCGGAAGGTGAGGGTGGTGCCCACTTGGCTGTTGTCGATGACGCTGTCTTCCATCACCCGGTCGACGTTGCGGTCGGTGAAGTTGTTCACCGAGGTGCCCGCTTGCTCGAAGAAGGCCCAGAACAGTGCGGAGAAGGCCATCATGACTAGGGCGACCCAGAGGCGTTGGCGCTCGATGACGTTGCTCTGCATGGACTCGTAGAACACGTACAGGAAGCAGCCGGAGCCGATGACCATCAGCAACAGACCGGCGGGTGTGCTCATCTCGTGGAGCAGGGTGCCCGCCAGGATGGACAGCTTGCCGCCGGCCATCAGCGGGTCGGTGACGGAGTGGGGGACCAAGGTGACGGCGCGGTTGGACCAGACGAGCACGGCGAAGAAGGGCACCACCAGGAACGAGCCGAGGTACACGAGGTACTCAAGAGGAATACCCATGATCGGCTTCTTGAGCAGCGCCATATCGGGAGGTGCGCCCGTCTCGGGGCTGAGCCCACCGCGTCCCAGAGCGACGAATGCGGCCACGCCAGAGATGATCAAGGCGATGGCCACGTAGGCGTTGATGGCGAGCAGAAGCCAGTTGTCTTGGACGACGACCTGGCCAAATGCGGTGGCCAGCGCCGTACTTAGGATGAGCCAGCGGGCGAGCCTACCGGGGACCACGAAGACGGCGAGCCCGACCAGCATCCCGAAGGTGGCGAGGCCAAACCCGTAGTGCCAACCGTAGGTTTCTCCGACATAACCACAGAGCAACGGCGCAATGGCCGCGCCGAGGTTGATGCCGATGTAGAAGATGGTGAAGCCACCGTCGCGGCGTGGGTCGCCCTCTTTGTAGAGGCCACCGACCATCGACGAGATGTTGGGCTTGAAGAAGCCGTTTCCGACGATCAACATGGCCAACGCCATGTAGAAGGGCATCACGGCTTCGATAGTCATCAGCAGGTGACCGCCGGCCATCAACAGACCGCCCAAAATGACCGCCCGGCGGCGTCCCAGGAGTCGATCGGCGAGCATACCGCCGAAGAACGGCGTCATGTACACCATGGCCGCGTAGGCGCCGTAGACTTTGTAGGCCTCGTCGTCGCCGTACTCTAGGAAGCCTTTGAGCATGTACAGCACCAGCAAGGCGCGCATGCCGTAGTACGAGAAGCGCTCCCACATTTCGGCGAAGAACAGGCCAAATAGTGCGGTGGGGTGCCCAAATAGGGTGGGCTCTTCTTTTGTGTCGACGGACATCAGCTCTCCTGCGGTCCGCCCTTGTAGCCAAAAACTGGGCTTCGCGCTCCTAAGGAGCGCGATGCCAGTCGGGTCCGGCGGTGCCACCCGCCGGTGTAGGGGCCGTCTCTGGCAAGATCTGGCGGAGGTAGCCGGCGGCCCCTGTCTGATCCTTCCAGTGGCGCGGATACCCGAGTGATACCTCTTCGAACCGGGTTCCATCGCGATAATCGGTGGCTCGCATGTGCAAGTGTCCGCTCACAACGACCTCGGCGTTAAACCGTCGGTGCCAATCTTCGGTGAGCTTGGTGCCGCACCAGGGCGCATATCTGGGGATGCGAAAAAGTCGGACGAGATCGGCGCGAAGAGGCCAATGGTTGATGAGGATCGTCCGGCTTTCGGAGGGAAGTTCTGTCAAGCGTTGCGCGGTCCGGTCCACGCGGTAGGCGCACCAGGCGGCTCGGCTGCCGTGAGGAGCGGGGTGCAGCAGACGCTCATCCATGGCCACGATGCCGTCGGCGGCTGCCCAGGCGACGGCCTCGGTGGGCGTCATGCCAGGCGGCGCGTAGCTGTAGTCGTAGAGTAGAAACAGGGGACAGACGTACCGCTCGGGACCCTCCCCGGGCCACCTTGGGTACGGATCTTCGGGCGTGAGCACACTGTATTCGCGGCACACGGCCACATGGCGGAGGTAGCGGGCCTCTCCGCGGAGCCCGGCATCTCCCTCGCTGGGTGGCGTCCAAAGCTCGTGGTTTCCGGGGACCCAGAGGACCTTGGCCCACTTGGGCGTCAACGTCTCGAACGTCCAGCGGAGCTGTGCCTCGGTCTCGCCTAAGTCACCCGCCAAAATTAGCCAATCCTGGGGATGTGCCGGCATGGCTTCGAGGGTCTCGCGGTTGGGCTTGTGGTTTACGTGGAGGTCTGCGAGGCCGAACAGTTTCATCAGGCGCTCAACACGGCAGGTGAGATGAAAAAGGCGAACAGTAGCTGTGCGCCAAAGTAGAGGGGCAAACCGATGAGCTTGTTTTCAATTCCCTGGACGATGAAGCGCTCGCGGGCCACGCAGAGGTCCGACAGGAAGAAGGCGATGGCGGCCACGAGCAGGCCCGTACGCGCCCAATGCACTTCGAACCCGGCGGCGCCGATAGCGGCTGCGACCATGCAGGTAATCACCACGATGTAGGCGGCGACGGCGGGTTTCAACGTGCCCGTGTGCGGTCCCAGCCAACGCCAGACAAAGGCGGCGATGACGCTGACACCAGCCAGTCCAGCGGCCCCGACTGTGGGAGTGATTCCCAGGCTGAGAAAGGCGACGACGTAGGCGACATGGGCCAGTAGAAATGCACCAATACCCGCTAAGAACGTACGTTTGTCTTGGGAGAGCAGGCAGATGTCGCCCACCATGGACAGGCAGAGGCCGATGACCACCCACTGGCCGGGCGTTCCGGCTTCCCAGGCGCCACGCATGAGCGCGTAGACGATGAACGCCGCGGCGGCGCCGGTCTTGGAGACGACCTTTAGGGGCATCATCTTGGTGTACTCGGCGAGGCCCAGCATTGTGGTGAGGACCACGCAGACGATAGCGGCGATGTGTTCCATGGTGGGCTCCAAGCTGTCGTCGTCTTAGCTGCGCCGTCTTCGGAATACAAGGACGGAGATGAGCAACCAACCGAGCGCACCGCCCGCTGGTGAACCGCTGTCGCAGGCGCAGGAGAGAAGCTCCCCGACAGTGGATTCGCCGCCAGTATCGGTGAGATCGCAAGGGACCGAGGTGATTTCCCAGTCACCAGCACTCTGTTCGAGGACGTCGACGTCGGGACCCCGAACCCACTGAGTCGGATCGGAGACGCGCACGCTGAGGGCACCGTTGAGCCCCGTGCAGTGCGGATCGAAGCTGGCGCCGGTGCCGACCTCCTCTCCCTCCAGCATCCAGACGATGTCCATGCCGCTGTCGGCGCCGATGACCTCGACCTCGATCGGTGAGGCGACGTCGGTGGCGTCCACGGCGGTTCCCGAGGCCGGTGAGGCCGCGGTGATCAAGGTTGGAACACGCTCGTAGATGGAGAGCACTGCTTCTTGGCGGCAGACGGGGCAGTAGTCGTCGGAGAGGGAGCGCATCATGCACTCGTTTTCGGTGGGCCGGTAGTAGTTGACGTAGCTGCACTCCTGGAAGGCGTCGACCGGGCCAGTTCCCACCCAGTCGTCCCAGTGACCGTTTGCGTCGGCGCTGCAGTTGGGGCCTTCGCCCTGGGTGGACTCGTAGCCGTAGCCGTATTCGTCCCAAAGTCCGACCAGGGAGTGGCCAAGCTCGTGTGCGGCTACTTGTCGGCCGTCCGCCTCGCCCACGTAGGAGGTGGCGTAGTTGAAGCCGCCAGCGCCGCCGTACTCGGGGTCGTTGATCAGCACCATCACGCCCTCGGCCGCGGGCAACGCGGCGTTGACAGCGCCGATGACCAAGCCGTCGTCGCAGCACACAAGTCGTTCGATGCCCGCACAGCCGTAGTAGCAGTCGTACGCCGTGTCTCGGGATAGACCGTCTTCGTCGTGAGACACACCGCTGTCGTTGCTAATGGTGTCGACGCGCCAGATGTTGAGCAGGCTTGTGTAGGCGTTGTACGGCTCGATGCCGAGGAGGTAGGCGACGATCCAGTCCACGTCTTCGGCGAAGTCTTGCTGTTGGTCGACGTTGTAGCCGTCGCCCAAGAAGATGAGATCGAGGCGGTCTTGCGAGGGGCCGGTGGTCTGCAGCGCGATAGCACCGTCTTCGGGCGGAGGGCGGGGGACCAAGCTCATTTGGTTCAGGCGCAACGTGGCCGCGTCGTTGGGCCAGGGCACCTCGACCGTGATGCGCCCCCGCTCGAGGACCGCGGTTTGCCCGCCGCCTTCGGGCAGGATGATCGACCGCAGGCGCGGGTCGGGGATGCTGGCTGTGGTGAGGACCGTGCCGTCCACGTCGAGGACCTCGATGGCACCTTCCTTGTGGTGGCGCAGATCGCCGGGCAACACGACCGCGTCGACCAGTTTGTAGCCGTCGGCGTTCACATCGACGGTCGCGCGCAGGGTGCCTGCGCTGGCTAGCGCGGCCAGTAGAATCCACAGCATCAAGTGCCTCCGTTGGTCAGCGTATCCTAAATAAGCAGTGTTGGGCGGTGGCGACCGGCCCTCAGAGGCCCTCCGAGCCTTAGCGGCATCGAGAGCACCTGGGTGTGGGTCGTTTAGTCGCCAAGAACGCGCGCTCAGCGAAACTCGTTGTTTGGGAACGCAGCGTCGACCCGCGATTTTCCTGGTCCGTACAGTCCATAGGCCGCGCACAGATGTCTTGGCACTGGCCGCAGGGCCCGCAGTTCGACACCTAGGCCTCACCCTTTTCCCCGCAGCCGGATGGATCGGCGGAGCAGTTCGTGGCAGTCGGCCAGGTAGGTCTCAACGATGGCGTTGGGTTGTTGCTGCTTTCGCGGCTTTTGATTCGATGAGCCCGTTCCTTTCCCTCCGGAGCACGCCAGAATGATCGTACAGAGGGGGAGCAGGGGACTGCGTATGAGGACTCCGGCTAGGGTGTATGGCCCCGTCTCCCACGGCTTAGTCTCGGGTGCAGAGCGGTGCGCGAAATAATCTGTACAAAAAAGTCTACATTGAGTTATTTGGTCGCCATGAAGCTCAGCGCTCAAGAAGAATACGGACTGCGCTGCCTGGTACAGGTAGCCCGCCACCAGGGCCAAGGTCCGGTTCCGATTCGCGTGATCGCCGAGCGCGAAGGCCTGTCCATTGAGTACGCGGCCAAGCTGATGCGCGCCTTGCGAAAGGCCGAGCTGGTCGACAGCCAACGGGGCGCGGCCGGGGGTTACATCTTAAACCGTCCCGCGGCCGACATCTCCATCTACAGCGTGCTCATTACCCTCGACTCACCGCTTTACACCGACGAGTTCTGCACCGGCCACACCGGCAAGCTCAGCGCTTGTGTCCACGGTAGCGCAGGTTGTTCCATTCGCGTGCTCTGGCAGTGGATGGACGCCGCCCTTCAGCGCTCACTTGAGCGTGTCACCCTGGCCGATCTGGCCATGGGTCCCAATCTCGTTCGCAACTCATTATCAGCAGCCGCCTCTGACGCCTCGGCGTCAGTCACTCAGCCGGAAGAAGCCCGATGACCCAACCCACCGAAGTCGAGAAGCTCGTTAACGAGCACCAAGAGTACAAGTACGGTTTTGTCACTGACGTCGAGTCCGAGGGCCTCCCTCCGGGCCTCACCGAAGACACCGTCCGGTGGATCTCGAACCACAAAGAAGAGCCCGAATGGATGCTCGACTACCGCTTGAAGGCCTTTAGGCACTGGCTCACCCTCACCGAGCCCGAGTGGCAGCACGTCACGTACACCAAGACGGACTACCAGAGCATCAGCTACTGGTCCGCGCCCAAGAAGGACTCCGACAAGCCCCAGTCCCTGGATGAGGTCGATCCCGAGATTCTCGAGACGTTCGAAGAGCTTGGCATTCCTTTGCACGAACGCGCCGCACTCGCCGGTGCTGCCGTCGACGCGGTGTTCGACAGTGTCTCGGTGGCGACCACCTTTAAGGGCAAGCTCAACGAGATGGGCATCATCTTCTGCTCGTTCGGAGAGGCGGTCAAAGAGCACCCCGAGCTGATTCGTCAGTACCTGGGCAGCGTGGTCCCCATCCAAGACAACTTCTTCGCGGCCCTGAACGCGGCGGTGTTCTCCGATGGCAGCTTCGTGTTCATCCCCAAGGGCGTTCGTTGCCCCATGGAGTTGTCCACCTACTTCCGCATCAACGCTGCCAACACGGGGCAGTTTGAGCGCACGCTCATTGTCGCCGAAGAGGGCAGCAATGTGTCGTACTTAGAGGGGTGTACCGCGCCCGTTCGCAAAGAGAACCAGCTGCACGCTGCCGTGGTCGAGTTGGTGGCCCACACGGACGCCAAGATCAAGTATAGCACCGTTCAAAACTGGTACCCGGGCGATAAGAACGGCGTGGGTGGCATCTACAACTTCGTCACCAAGCGCGGCAAGTGCTTGGGCGACCGCTCCCACATCTCTTGGACTCAGGTCGAGACGGGCTCGGCGGTCACCTGGAAGTACCCCAGCTGCATCCTGTTGGGAGAAGGTTCCGTAGGCGAGTTCTACAGCGTCGCGCTGACAAACAACTACCAGCAGGCCGACACCGGCACCAAGATGATTCACGTGGGCAAGAACACCTCCAGCACCATCATCAGCAAGGGCATTAGCGCCGGAAAAGGCCAACAAACCTATCGCGGTCTGGTGCAGATCAATAAGGGCGCCACGGGCGCTCGGAACTACACCCAGTGCGACTCCCTGCTCATCGGCGATGGGTGCGGCGCCCATACCTTCCCCTACGTCGATGTGCGCAACGGCAGCTCTACGCTCGAGCACGAAGCCAGCACGTCGAAGATTGGCGAAGATCAACTGTTTTACTGCCGACAGCGTGGCCTCTCCGAAGAGGACGCGGTGAACATGATTGTCAACGGCTTCTGCCGCGAGGTCTTCAAAGAGCTGCCCATGGAGTTTGCCGTCGAAGCGCGCAAGCTGCTCGAGGTCAGCCTCGAAGGCGCGGTCGGCTAACAAATCCTGGGCATCGCCCAAAACTATTTTCTGGAGTACAACCATGTTGGAGCTGCGCGATCTGCACGCATCTATCGATGGAACCGAAATCCTCAAGGGCCTAAACCTCTCGGTTAAACCCGGTGAAGTTCATGCTGTCATGGGGCCTAATGGCTCCGGTAAGAGCACACTCGCGAAGGTAATTGCGGGCCACGAAGACTACGAAGTCACCCAAGGCGATGTCGTCTACAAGGGCGGCAGCATTCTCGAGGAAGCGGTCGAAGATCGTGCTCGCGAGGGCATCTTCTTGTCCATGCAGTACCCTGTCGAGATCTCCGGTGTCACCACGTCGGTCTTCCTGAAGGCCGCAGTGAACGCCGTCCGCGAGCATCGGGGCGAGCCCCTCATGGACGCCTTCGACTTCCTCAAGGTCGCCAAAGAGAAGATGGCCCTGGTCGAGATGGACAGCTCGTTCATGCACCGGTCCCTCAACGACGGCTTCTCGGGCGGCGAGAAGAAGCGCAACGAGGTCTTCCAGATGGCCATGCTCGAGCCCACGTTGTCCGTCCTCGACGAGACCGACTCCGGTCTCGACGTCGACGCCCTGCGTATCGTCGCCAACGGCGTGAACGCCCTGCGCAGAGAAGACCGCGCCATCATCGTCATCACCCACTACCAACGTCTGCTCGACTACTTGGTGCCCGACTTCACGCACATTCTTATGGACGGCAAGATCGTGAAGTCTGGCGACGCCAGCTTGGCCCGCGAAGTTGAAGAGCGCGGCTACCAGTGGATTCGCGACGAGTTCGAAGCCTAAGCGAGGACATCATGGACGCCACCCAACACT
Organism: Rhodobacterales bacterium; assembly: GCA_009936995.1. GTDB lineage: Bacteria > Myxococcota_A > UBA796 > UBA796 > JAACDH01. The sequence goes on along the minus strand of JAACDH010000115.1, from coordinate 12,375 downwards.
TCTCCGATGTTCACGGCGCGCTGCCCCCCGCGGTCCCGTGGCTTACCCAGGTCCGACTGCAGGCGCTCGCGCAGCTGACGGCCTCGGGCTTCCCCACCAACAAAGACGAAGCCTGGAAGTACACCCGTGCCTCCTGGGTTCTGTCCGAGGATCTCGGGCCCCAGCCCGCCGGAGCGCTGTCCGCGCTTCCGGCGAACGTGCTGGTCGACCCCGACCAACCGCTCATCGTCTTGGTCGATGGTCAGTTTGATGCTTCGCTGTCCCGGCTGGATGCCGATGGCGCCGGCGTGCGTCCGCTCACCGCGAAGGTCGACGACCCCGGCTTGGGCGACCGCATGGCATTGGCCGTGTCCAATGGTCAGGGCTTCGATGCTTTAAACGCCGCGTTCCTCACCGACGGGGCTATTATCGAGATCGCTCCGAGCTCCGACGTCTCTCAGCCCATTCACGTCGTGCATGTGAACACCGGCGCAGGGCGCTTGTCGGCCACTCGGGTGCTCATCCTGGCCAAAGCCAACAGTCGTGCAACTGTGGTCGAGCACTTCATGGGCACGGGCAGTGGGCTTCGCTCGGCCAACACCGAGATCATCGTCCAACACAACGCGCAACTCACCCACATCCGCGTGCAGGACGAGTCGGCCGAGACACACCACGTCGGTCGGGTGTCGGCCACCTTGCTCCGCGATGCTCGTCTTCACCAGCTGTCTGTCGCCCTAGGCGGCAAGGTCAGTCGGGTCGACGTCAGCATCGATCTAGACCAGGCGGGTGCCGAAGTTCGCATGGACGGGCTGTACATGGGGCGCAACGCGCAGCACATGGACCATCACACCTTTGTCCGTCACTCGGCGCCCCACACCAACAGCCACGAACTGTACAAGGGAATCCTCGACGACAAGGCCCGTGGTGTGTTCACCGGCCAGGTGTTTGTGGCGAAAGATAGCCAGAAGATCGCCAGCAGCCAGTCGAACCACAACTTGCTGCTGTCCGACGACGCGGTGGCCAACACCCGACCGCAGCTGCAGATCTTCGCCGACGATGTTCAGTGTGCCCACGGCGCCACGATCGGCCGCACCGACCCCGAGCGCATGTTCTATCTGCGGTCGCGCGGCCTTTCACGGGCCCAAGCCACTCAGCTCCTCACCGTGGCCTTCGCCAACGACGTGCTGTTCAAACTCCCTGAATCCCCACTTCGCGACAAGCTCGCCGCGCGCGTCGCCGGTTGGCTGGAGACCTGATGAGCTTCAACATCGACGAGATTCGCGCTCAGTTTCCTGTGCTCGATCAGCAGATATTTGGCAAACCGCTTAGCTTTTTGGACAGCGCGGCTTCGGCTCAGCGCCCGGTCGCGGTCCTCGACGCCATCGACTACTACTACCGCAACGACCACGCCAATGTACATCGTGGGGTGCACCAGCTCTCGCAGCGGGCCACCATCGCCTACGAGGCGGGCCGTGAGGCCGTGCGCGACTTCCTGGGCGCCCCTTCTACCAAAGAGATCGTGTTCACCCGGGGCACCACCGAGGCCATCAACCTGGTCGCATACGCTTGGGGTGTGCCGAACCTCAAGGCCGGCGACGAGATCTTACTCTCCGGCATGGAGCATCACAGTAACATCGTGCCTTGGCAGTTTGTTGCCGCCCAAACCGGCGCCAAAATCCGCGTGATTCCTATGGATGATCGCGGAGTCCTCGACATGGAGGCCTACGCCGAGCTGCTCAACGAGCGCACCAAGTTGGTGGGGGTGGTGCACGTGTCCAACGCGCTCGGCACCATCAACCCCGTGAAGCAGATGACGCAGATGGCCCACAAGGTTGGGGCCGTAGTGCTTATCGACGGTGCTCAAGCGGTGCCACACTGTGCCGTCGACGTGCTCGATATGGACTGCGACTTCTACATGTTCTCCGGCCACAAGGTGTACGCGCCTACAGGTATCGGCGCGCTGTACGGCAAGAAGGCGCTGCTCGAGGCCATGCCGCCTTGGCAGGGCGGTGGCGAGATGATTCGCTCGGTCACCTTCGAAAGCACGGTGGTCGCGCCTCCTCCCACCCGTTTCGAGGCCGGTACCCCCAACATCGCGGGTGGTGTGGGCTTGGCCGCGGCCCTCGGATGGATTCAAGCCCTTGGCATGGACGCGGTGGCGGCCCATGAGCAGCAGCTCCTGGACTACGGAACCCAGCTTTTAGGCAACTTCGACCGCATCCGGCTCATCGGAACCGCGCCCGAAAAAGCGGGCGTGCTCTCCTTTGTCATCGACGGCATCCACCCGCACGACGTGGGCACCGTCCTCGACATGGAAGGGGTGGCGGTTCGCACCGGACATCACTGCGCCCAGCCCGTTATGGAGCGATTTGGCATTCCCGCCACCACCCGAGCCTCCCTCGGTGTGTACAACAACCGCGCAGACCTCGACCGCCTGGCCATGGGTCTAACGCGCGTGATGGAGTTGCTCGGATGAGCGATCTACTGGTGCTGTATCAAGAGATGATCCTCGACCACGGCCGCAAGCCGCGAAACTTCGGTCGTTGCGATCCAGCCTCCCACCACGCCGACGGCTACAACCCTCTGTGTGGTGATCGGTTCACGGTGACCTTGCAGGTCGACGCGGATGTCATCACCGACATCCAGTTCGAGGGCTCGGGCTGTGCCATCTCTACGGCCTCTGCCTCCCTCATGACTGAGGCGCTCAAGGGCCGCGCAGCGTCAGATGTACCTGGGTTGTTCGAGGCGGTGCACGGTCTTTGCACCGGTGACGCCCCGAACACCGACAAGCTGGGAAAACTTGTTGTCTTCGGTGGCGTTGCGAATTTCCCCATGCGCGTCAAATGTGCAACGCTGCCCTGGCATACGCTTAAAGCGGCGCTAAAAGGTGAAGAGTCGGTAAGTACAGAATAGCCTCAGACCGATGGCTACAATCGTCCCATGCCCCCACGAATAGGCGATCGTGGCGTTTCGAGCTTGCCGAACGCGTCGTTTTTGGTAGCGTTGGTGCTGTCCTACTCTTGGACAAGCCACGTCAAACACTTACTACCGGGAAGCCCCGGACTTGGAGAGAAGCGATGAACAAGAAGGAGATGGCTGCAAAGCTGGCAAAAAAGATGGGTCTGAGTCAGGCTAAGGCTGCTGAAGTGATCAACGCAATCTTCGATGCTCGCCCCGGCAATGGCATCATCGCAATCGAGCTGGACGCGGGGCATAAAGTCACCATTCCCGGCTTCGGAACCTTTGGCACCAAGGTTCGCGCTGCGCGAATTGGTACCAATCCCGCCACCGGCGCTAAGATTCCAATTGCTGCCAAGAAGTACCCCTTCTTCCGTGCGGGCAAGACGCTCAAAGAGCGCGTCGCAGAGTAGGGCGATTTCCGCGATACCTTCGGGTTCGCTGGGTCCTTGTTTGAATAGGTCGCATGGGTTTATTCACTGATAAAATCCTTATTCGGACGCTTTCAAGCGTCCGTTTCTATTTTTTGGACCGTTGTTCATTTCGTAGCCCGCTCGGGGGGACGATCCCGTAGAGTGGTGCCGCGGGGAGCGAGATGGCGTCACGGTTTGAGGTATTGGAGATCCGCGCAAGCGGTGCGTACGCCACGGTGTGCCGCGCTCGTGTCGTCGGAGATCCACTTGCCCGAGACATTGCACTCAAGGCGATGAAGGCCACGTTGGTCGACAACGCGCGGGCGCTGATGCGAACCCGGGACGAGGCCCGGCTGCTGGCGAAGCTCAACCACCCCAACATCGTACGGGTCGAGGGGCTGCTGAGTATGCAACGCCGACCTGTCTTGGTCATGGAATGGGTGGAAGGGCTGTCTCTGCGCGAGCTGATGAACGCCGATCGGCGTGGAATGGCAGCAGATGTGTGCTTGGAGCTGGTGGCCCGCACCTCCAAGGCCCTAGACGACGCCTGGAATGCCCGTGACGACCTCGGTCATCCCCTGCGGATCATCCATCGCGATATCAAGCCCGGAAACTTGTTGGTCTCGGTGCATGGCGAGCTGAAAGTGGTCGACTTTGGTCTGTCCTGTGGCGAGTATTTCGAGCGCGAGACCACCACGGTAAGCACCGTACTCGGCTCTATGGGGTACATGGCGCCCGAACGTTTCGCTTCCGAGGGTGGCGACCATCCGTCGGTAGACACCTTCGCTCTTGGACTTACGCTGGGCGAGATCCTGACGGGTCGGTTGGCACTGGTGCCCCGGGACAAAGACCAACACGACCTAGCGGTTGCCGACATGTGTCAGCACATCGCGCCGCGGAACGTTGATGATGCAACCACGCAGGCCATTCGCCGCCTCGTCCAAGACATGTGCCGCTTCGACCACCGACAACGCCCCTCTCATACCGAAGTTCGGGAGCGGGTGGTAAACCTCCAAGAAAGTGCAGGTCTATCGTCCAGTTTATCGTCATTTGCCTCGCAAATCGTCGAACCAGTGCTCAACGACCGGCCGTCTGTGCTTCCCCGCCAGCACTACCGCTGGGACGATGTCTCATTCCTCGAGGGAACCATCGACGAGGCGCCAAGTCGCAAGGTCGCGTCGTCTCGCAAGCCGGCAGAGGCCGACGCTAAAATCCGCCGATTAATGTCCGACAAGACCTGGGCCGCCCGTAAAAGAGAGCTAAAGTGGCTTTTAGCGTTGCACACCGACTGGTCCTCGGCACCATTTCTCGAGGTCTTGCAGCGCACAACCCGGCCCTGGTGGCATTTTTGGTCGCAGCCCGTGTCTACAGAAGAAGCAGCGGTCGCCCTAGAGCTTCTTAAGCACCGACCGATTCCCGCTGTGCGTCCATTCGCCGTTGAGCTTGCTAAACATCGAGACAAACGCGTTTCGGATGCGGCATGCATTTTGCTCGAACGCATCCACTTAGACGAAGGACATACCGCACAATGAATGAGTATCTCCGCCAGTTTATTCAAGTTCGGGGTGTTCGTGTTTGCGCGACCCCCGCTGGATGTGGTTAGAGAGAGTGGTCTGAGCGAGAAGAACGTCCGGGTAAGGGCAAAAAAGAGCCTGGTGGCCGACAAGTCTCTCGTCTGGGCCATGGTTGTGTGCGCCTGTCGCGCTGGCTACGACCGCGGCGATCTTCTCAGTGGCCCCTGCGGCTCAGGCGGCGCCGTTCCTCACTTCGATACCGAATCGATAGCGCCGACTATTTACCGCTAAGAAGCGCCTCGATGCGAGTGAGGGCGCCCTTGACGTCTTCTTCGGTGACCGCGCCGACTGAGAAACGCACCCAGCCGGTGCCTTCGCTGTAGCCAAACGCGGTGAACGGAACCACGGCGACGCCGGCCTTCTCGAGGAGGAGGACTCGGAGGTCTTCGTCGGACTCGATTTTACGTCCGGCGATGGTCTTGCCGTGGAGCTCGAACCGCGCCGACAGGTAGATGGCGCCCTGTGCGGTCAAACAGTCGGCGGGGAGGCCCTTGGCACGCATGGACTGCAGGCCGTCTTGGAGCAGCGACAGGCGGCGCTTAATGGCGGCCTGGAAGTCTTCGTTGAAGGTGGCGACGTGGTCTTCGTTGCTGAGCACCACGGCGGTAGCCTGTTGCTCGGCGCGGCCGGACCAAGCGCCCATATGGCCTACGAGCGGCGCCACCTTGGAGCGAAGCCAGGGCGGCATTACGGCCCAACCAACCCGGAGACCGGTGCCGGCCCAGCACTTGCTGATGGCGTCGATGAACACCGTGTAGGGCGCCATCTCGGGCACCAAGCTGACGGGCGTGTGGTGTACGTAGCCCTCGAAGGTGAGCTGCCAGTAGACTTGGTCGTAGAGGAGGATAAGCGGGCGCTCGCCGGCGGCCTCACGTCGTGAGTTTTCGGCGACGATCTCTTCGCAGATCTCGCGGAGCAGATCTTCGGAGATGACGGTGCCACAGGGATTCAGCGGCGAATTGAGCGCGATGACCCGAGCGGTACGGATGTGGGGACGAAGGTCGTCCGCCGTGGGCATAAAGCCGTTCTCGGCTTGGGTCTCTACCGGAACACCGGTGGCGTTGTTGAGGTACGCATAGTACTTCACATTCCAGCAGGGAACCGGGTATACGAGTACGTCGCCCGGCTCGAGGAGCACCCGATAGGCCGCGTAGATGGGTGGACGAGCGCCGGAGCCTACTTGAACACTGCCCTCGGGGTAGTCGAGGCCCAGCTTGTCGCGGTACAGGTTGCGGATGGCCGTGCGAAGCTCGGGCACGCCGACGGCGGGCGGGTAGTTCGTCTGGCCGGCGTCTAGCTGGGCCTTGATCTCTTCGCGCATCGCTTGGGGGATGGGGAAGATGCTGGGGTTGAAGTCGCCGATAGTGAAGTTGGTGATGTCTGCGCCCTCGGCCTTGAGGCGCGTCACGTGGCCCGCAATGGCGAGGATGGCGGAACCCTCCATGCCCTTTGCCCATGCGCTTGGTGTGGCGTCGGTGAGGTAGTCGGTGTTGCCGAAATGCGCAGAAACGTCGAGCGCCATGTGGGCCTCCTTTGAAGAATGCCCATTAGCGCGGTGGGCGGTGGGTGCACAGACATGGGTAGACAGGGAACCGTAAGCTCCCTGTAAGGTCCAAGGGCAGTGCGCCGTTGGGACTGCATAAGGAGCGTGACGCCATCTTCTCTCTACCGCTATATCTGTCCCTCTCGATCGCCGGAACAATACAGGTTAGTGGTGATTTATGGCGTGATTTGCAGCCGCAAGAACGGATTGAAGAGGGGCCGCCGCCGGTGGCGATTGTGTGGCGAGAGGTCTCGCTTGCGCCCCGGCAAGAAGAAGTCAATTTTGAGGCGAGCTGGAGATTGATTGCCGGAGAGCCTCGCTGGGTAGCGTTTCGGCTGGCCGGCGCTGGCGTGCAGCTGACCCAGGCCACCCTCAACGGTGCTCCGCTGCTGGTCGAGGAACGAGAAGGCGGACCTTGGATGGTTGGCTGGATTGACGGACCGATGGAGATCGTGGTGCGCGGCGTGGCAGCGGGCGACGCACGGCAAGGACCGGTGTTGCTCGATCTGATGGAGGCGGCTGCAGGGACGGTCGAAGTAGACTGGGATAAGCCGGCGGAAGTTCTCGGTTCTGGGGCGGTTGTATCCGTTGGTGAGCAGTTCTGGACTGGGGCGAAGGGGCTGTCCATTGGCGTGGGTTCTTCTACGAGCCAGGGGAACCGCGGCACCTTGGTGGTAGCCGACGTCGGATTGGGGCTCACGGTGGGCGAGGGCGCTTGGAGTGCCTCGGCCCGACTGCGCTGGGAGGTTCGGCAAGGAGAGGTCTCGGAGGTCGCGTTCGAGATCGAAGGTTCCGCCGCAGACTTAGAGGTGACCGGCCCCTCGGTGGCGGCGTGGAAGCGCACTGGAAACCGGGTAGTGGTCACCCTGCTCGAGCCCGAGACTCGCCTGGTTCGCCTCGCAGCCCACTGGAGCGGCACGGTCCCCAAGGGAGAGGAGGCGTCGCTGGAGGTGCCCACGATTCGGCCCGAGGCGTTTCGAGTGAGCTCATCTCTCCAGCTGGCCCGTGATGGTGATCTCGAGGTCATTCCGGCCCTCGTTGGCTGGCAAAGCATCTCGCATCAGGCGCTGCCCGAGTGGGGCAAAGACCTCACGCTCGGCGCGCCCACCGCGTCGTACACCACGAGCAAGGCCAGCTCTGGCTCGGTTACGCTGATACGATTCACCCCTGTGGCTGGCCCACCTACCTTTGTCGACGTCGCCACAATCACCGCCGCCGCCACCGCTGACGGTCGGGTGTTGATGCGGGCGCATTACGCCGTTCGCAACGATCGCGCCGCCCATCTGCGCATCACGCCACCAGCAGGAGCCAAGGTGGTGGGGGCTCGGGTGGCTGGACAGACCGCGTCCGTGGGCATCGATGGCGATACGTGGCTCATTCCGCTGGAGAAATCTGTTGAAACCGTCGAGGGGTTACTTTCGTTTCCCGTCGAGGTCACGCTCTTGCTCGACGAGACGTCCTGGACCCGTCGCGAAGAACGATCCATTGCCGTGCCCCAAGTGAACGCACCGGTGGCGGTGATGCGAGCCACCCTTCATCTGCCGCCCGGTTTCGAGAGTCAGCTTGCGGACGGCGCTGGGGACAGCGTCGACGCCTTCAGCGAGGGCGAGGGCCTGTCCTATGGCGCTGGCACCGGTCAGTCCGCCGCGGCGGAAGTGGCCATGCAGAATGCGGTTTCTGCCTGGATGAGCAACGACTTTGACGCAGCCCAAGGCTACCTCGAAGACCTGGAAGACCTCGACGCTTTCGACGCCAATGCCCAACGCCTTCAATCCAATCTGTCGGTGATCAATGGCGAACAGGCCGGGCAATTTGATGTGGCCATGGAGCGTCGGGTGAAAGAGCAGGCCAAAGCGCGGGCGTTCAAGGACGTGGCCAAGCAAGAAGAGGTGCTGGAAGAGGCGGAGGCTGCAAGTCTTTCGGGGGACTACGCCGCCGCCGAACTCGCCTACCGTGAGGCGTTGGATTTGGGCGGTAAGCTCGACAAGTTAGAGCAGAGCGAGTCGGTCGAAGTCAGCTCATCGAACATGATCATCGAAGAGAAGGCAAAGGAAGCCAAGAAGTCGGAGTCCGCCAGCAAAAAATCTGCGGCATCAGAGAAGGCGGCGCGAAATCGGAAGTTTTCTTACAAGTTCTCGGACGAGGACGTGGAAGAGGACGAGTCCGAAGTCATCCTCTCCTTCGCGGACGATAACCTTGGCGGGTTGGGCGCTGTTGGAACGGGTAAAGGTGGTGGTGGCGGTGGCAATTTCGGCCGCGGCGTGTCGGAGCCGGCGGCTGCTTCGCCGGTGGATGAGAGGTCGCGCGTGGTCGATACGCCGAACCCGACCAGCGGAACCATCCTGTCCAAAGATGTACTGTCGCGTATTCCCGGCGGTAAATCTTATCAAAGCGCCGTGAGCATGGCGGAAGGGAACACCGGTGGCTCGAATGGGGACGCACTTTCGCCGCCGCCGCCGCCGATGGCGCCTGAGCCCGAGCCTGCGTCCAAACCCTCGCCCGCGCCGACCCGCGTTGGCCGTCGGTCCGGGCGATCGGACAACACCCGTGGCGAACACGACAAAGTGCCCGCCGAATTCGAAGACGATGACAAGCCGGCGGTGCGCGCGGTGGCCCTGTCGGTCGTGATTCCCAATCAAGGGGAGGCGGTGCGGTTTGAGCACATGCTGCTCCCCGAAAATGCCACCTATTCCATAGATATCGACGCAAAATCTAAGAGGAGAGATCCATGACTCGCTTTGCACCCTTGCTGGCCTTGCTGCTGGCGCTGCCCGCGTTCGCACAGGGCGTACCCAACTCGGTTGAGATGGACCTCGACGCCTTCCTGAAGCTGTACGAGACCGCGAAAAACCGTCCAGACGACCCCGAAAAGACACCTTGGCAGGCGGCGATAGCCTCGGCCCGATATGTCGGAGAGGTGATGGTTCAAGACGAGGAACCCACCTCTGCTGTGTTCAGGGCCAAGCTACGTATCGACGTGCTCAAGGATGAGGGTTGGATCAACCTGCCCCTGCTCTCCTCTACGGCGGCGCTAAGGAGCGCCAAAATCAACGGCGTCGAAGCGCCGGTCTCCGTCGTAAATTCATGGTACAACCTCGTCACCGATAAAAAAGGCGCGTTCGACATCGACTTGGAGTTCGCGGTCTCGGTGAACAGCTCCAACGGGTCCAGTGGCTTCGCGTTTCCTCTAGTCCGGGCCGGAGGAACCGAGGTCTCTCTCGCCGTTCCCGCCGAAGATGCCCTCGACTTCACGGTGGCCAACGCCCGGCTGAAGACCGACGAGGTGGTCGGTGGGCAGCGGGTGGTGAACGCCGTTTTGCCCAGCACCGGCTCTCTCTCGGTCACTTGGCAACGTGAGATCCCCGAGGCCGAAGAGGAGGAGCCGCGCATCTACAGCGAGGTTCACACCTTGGCGGGCGTGGGCGAAGGCGTGTTGCGCGCCCATGTGGTGGTTCAGGACACGATCCTGTTCAACGGGGTGGACGAGCTCCGGGTTGCCGTTCCTGCCGACATGACCGTGCTAGACGTGCAGGGCAACGGCCTTCGTGACTGGACCCGCGACGACAAGGGGGTGCTCACCGCGATGCTCAACTTTGAGGCCGAGGGTGCCTATACGCTCTCCCTCGACCTGGAGCGCGTGCTGGTAGATGGCGACTCCGGCGCCGAAGTTCCCATCGTCCAACCGCTCGGTGTAGAGCGCTCCAAGGGCTTTGTGGGCGTCCAGGCGCTGGGCAACCTCGAGCTGACGGCGGGTAGCATCAGCGGTGCGGTGGCTGTCGATGTACGCACCCTTCCGGCCTCGGTTATTGGGATTACTAGTCAGCCCGTCCTTCTGGGCTTTAAGTACCTGAGCGATGACGCCAAGATCCCGCTGGTGGTCAGCGAGCACGACAAGGTCGACGTGTTGGTCACCCTCCTCGACTCTGCCGAGGCGACGACGATGTTCACCGCCGATGGTCGGCGTCTGACCAGCGTGCACTACCAGGTGCGCAACAACCGGCGTCAGTTCTTGCGTCTGGCCTTGCCCGAGGGCGCCGAGCTGTGGAGCGCCTCGGTGGCTGGTAAGCCGGTTCAGCCCGCGGCCGGCGCCGATGGCCGCCTGCTCATTCCTCTGATTCGCTCCTCAGCGTCCGGCGGCAGCTTGGCGGGCTTCGACGTCGAGGTGGTCTATGTGGAGTCGGGCGAGGCCCCCGATGCCGGGGGCAACGGCCAGTTCAAGGCGCAGATGCCCACCGCCGACGCTCCCACAACCTGGGTCGGCTGGACGGTCTATGCGCCCTGGGAGGCGAAGGTGAAGACCAAGAGCATGGACGGCAGTCTCCGCGAGACCGAGTGGCTCTCTCATCCGGTTGAGGCGGCGTCGGTGATGGAGGTTCAGGAAGATACAATATCGTTTAACCAATCGGCGAACCAGCAAATGGCGGCCGGAGCTATGGGCCGGGGGGCAGAGCCGGTCAAGGTGAGCCTGCCGCTCGACGGACAGCCGCTGCACTTCGAGAAGCTGCTCGCGCTGGATGAGGCGCTGTGGGTGAGCTTCGACTACAAGGGGCTGAAGTAGGTTTATAGGCTTCACATGGTTCGCCGGAGGTTAGACTCTGGGTGTGCAATGCATCGCCAACCGATACGAACTCCTGGCGCCGCTGGGAACAGGGGGAACCGCCACGGTTTGGCGTACCCTCGACACCCGCCTGCAGGTAGAGCGTGCGCTCAAGCTACTCAACGTGGAGACGGGACCGGATCGCGAAGGGCAGCGTGCTCGTCTACGGAACGAAGCCCGAGCCATGGCGAAGCTCTCTCACCCCCACGTGGTTCAGATCCACGATGTCGGCGAGGATGGCGAGCGCGACTACATCGTCATGGAATGGATGACCGGCGGTAGCCTCGCCGACCGACTCAAATTCAACGGGCCGCTGTCCGAGAAAGACGCCGTAGCAGTTGGCGTACAGCTGCTTGGAGCCCTCCAAGCCGCGCATAGGTCCAAGATTGTTCATCGCGATGTCAAGCCGGGAAATGTGTTGCTCGACGAGCGGGGGGTGGCCCACCTCTGCGACTTCGGTATCGCGCTCCATGGTCACGATGTCCGGAATACCAAAACGGGAATGGCGCTGGGCTCTTTGTCGTATATGGCCCCAGAGCAGCGTCGAGACGCACGCAGTGTTGGGCCGACGGCAGATCTCTACGGCCTGGGATGTACGCTGTACAACGCCGTCACCTGCGCCACACCCGTAGACCTGTATTTGGCACCCGGGCGCTCGCCGCGTTGGACGGGAATATCTGCTCAGCTGGTCGAGGTCCTGCGACGGGCGACGGCGGCCGAACCCGGCGATCGGTACGTCGATGCGGAGGCCATGATGCCAGCCCTCGTCCAAGTGGGGCGGGCCGAGAGAATCGAAGAACGGGCGCTTGTGCCGCCGTTCCTCCCCGAGCGGAGGGTTGTCCCTCCCCAGCGGGTATATTCCGCGCTCTGGGTGAATTTTGGCGTGCTTTTGGTCATCTTGATGGTCTCGTTTGTGGGGGTTCAGCGGCTACAGAGGATGGTGCCGCTGACTTCTGTCATGGTCGAGCTCCAGGCACTCGCCCCGCCCCAGTTCGTTGGCCGCTGGGTGGGAAACTGGGATGGCGCGCCGGGGGCCCGACTCGAATTGGTGGGGGAGTCAAACGCTCTGACTGGAATGATCCTCATTCGTCTGGGGCCGCATGAGCGGGTCTCTGAGGTACATGGTTACTGGGATATCGCCACCCGAGAGCTCATCCTTGAAGACAATTCCGACGCGGCTGGCACGGGTGTCTATCGGGCAAAACTTGGCGCGCATGGCGAACTTCAGGGAAACTTCACACTCTGGGACGACACGACCACAACCGGCTTCGTGTTTGTTCTCACCGAGTGACCATGGCGGGATTCGAGATC
>JAACDH010000114.1 GCA_009936995.1 Rhodobacterales bacterium | reverse complement strand
GGCCAAGTACTGTTTCGCCACCCAGATCTACCTGCTCAATCGCCGATTTCAGCAGCATCAAGAGATCATCTGGCGGGGCGGCGGAGGCGTCCAAGACCGAACAATCTACGAGGACGCCGTCTTCGCGAAAACCCTGGTTGATCAGGATTTGATGGACGAACGCGATTACCGTACGTACCTCAGCCTGTTCAAGCACATGTCCAACTTCATGTGTCGGCCCAACATCATCGTCTACCTCGATCTCAGCCCCGAGAGCTCCATGGCTCGCATCGAAGAGCGCAGCCGAGGCGTCGAGTCGGGCATCCAGATCGAGTACTTGGTGGCCCTCCGCAAAGAGTACGAGACCTTCATCTCCAAGATCAGCCGCACGGTTCCAGTCATCCGGGTGGACTGGGAGACCTACCGCGACGCCGAGGAGATGGCAGTGGTGATCGAACGGGAGTACCTGAAGGGCTCGTTTCTACGCAACGTCGACTGGTCGCCCACGAGCTAGTCCATCCATCGTTCAATTCGCACCCGTTGGCGTGTGTTGACGTCGAAAAACTGGGACACCATTCCATCGGGCCAGACCACCTCGACCCGATCGACCCGTTCGTGATCTCCAAGCCCAATGTGAACTTCTGGCGGCCCTGACGAGGCGTGCCCGGTGCCGCCAGCACGGAGCCAACGCGTTCGCACCCGTTCTCCGGTTTTTACACGGACTTCGGCGCCAATGGCGAATGGGTTGGGTCCGAATTGTCGGAGGTCGATCTCTAGCCAGGCGGAGTCATCACACTTCGCCAGCCAGATCTGGGCGGGGCCCGACTGGTCGCGCTTGATCACGTCGAGGAAGCCGTTGCCGGTAAGGTCGGCGAGGACCATCCCCCGACCAATCGTAGGAACGGCCACACCCCACGATTCACCCACCTCGAGAAACGTACCGTCGCGCTGCTGGAGGTAGATGGCGTCGCTTTGGTCGAGCACCGCCTGCCCCTCACCCTCAAGCGAGGCGTCGAGCCACCCGAAGACGACGTAAAGATCCTCATCTCCATCGTTATCGAGGTCGCCGAACTCTGCAGCCCAAGCCACGCTCGATCTGAGTGGAGGCACCAATCCGACCACATGGGTGGCGTCGACCCAACCCGTCTCGACCGTGAGGGACATCAGCAGAATCAGCTCGCCCCAGCCCGAGACCATCAGGTCGGGGAGGCCGTCTCCGTTCAGCTCACCGACCGCGATTCCCATCGCATTGGTGACCAAGTTGACGCCCTTGATGGAGTCCACCAGCAGGGCGCCATTCACGTTGACGCCCAGCTGATTGGCGTGCATCCACCCAAAATCATTGGCCACATACACGTCTGGCTGACCGTCGCCAGTGAGGTCTTGCCAGAGCAGGCCCAGGGAGTGGCCTCTGGCGAGGGGCTCCGCCAAGGAAACCAGTGTAAAATCACCTGTTCCGTCGTTCTGGTAGCGTAGGTTGGGATGGTCCGTATCTACCACCACGGCCTCGCCGTAGTTGGCCAGCATCAGATCGAGATCGCCGTCGCCATCTCCGTCTGCTGCTGCCGCCGACACCGAGCGGTACGCCAAAGCATCTAGGGAAGTCGCCGTGAAAAAGCCGGCGCCATTGTTCCAGAGCAGCAGGTTCGTCGCCAACATCCGCGTGACCAACAGATCGAGATCGCCATCGCCATCGAGGTCGGCGACCGTGGCCCCCACCGCCCCATCTAAGCCGGACGGAAGGCGGTCGGAGGACTCGCGCCACTCCCCCGGCCCCGACGCCAGGAAGAGCTGGGCGGCCCCCGCGTTTGGCAGGAACACATCGAGCCCGCCATCCCCATCAAAGTCGGCAACGGCCAGCCCGCCACCCTGCAGCAGGGTATCGCTGGAGTCGGACCAGTCTTGCTCGCCCCAATCACCGGTTAGAACACGATTAAAGGGACTTTCCATCCGGAGTCCTGGCTGTGCACAATCTACCTGCCCCCCTTCGCTGAGGGTCGCCGACGGTAGGGGCTCGGTGCTGGGTGGCGATGTGGACGTGCTCGGCTCACTCGCGTCGAGCGCTTGGTGGCTACACGCCAACATCCATAGGCACACCCAACTCCGCATCAGCCCGCCTTGGTCCACACCACCTTAGTCTGCCCCATCACACCGGCACCGGCCAAGGTATCTGCGCGTTCATTGCCGTGAACCCCAGCGTGACCTGCGACCCACGTGAGCGTTGTGCCCGAGCGCGCCTTCAGCCGTTCGCGCAGCCCGAGAATCAGGTCGCGGTTGGCCTTGGCCTTCCACCCCATCGACAACACACCAATACTGTACTTGGAATCAGTAAAAACGACCACCTCTGCCTCTGGCTCTATCGCCGCCTCTTCGAGGAGATCGAGGGCCACATTGATCGCCGTGAGCTCGGCGATGTTGTTGGTGCCTAACCCCAGCGAAAGGGAAGCCGCCGCTGTTCGACGATCGGGAAACTCGATGTACACGCCGCTGCCCGCCTTGCCGGGATTACCCTTACAGCCACCATCCGTGAAGCAAATCACCGTGCCGGGCTTTAGAACTGCGAGCGCGTCGCGGGTGTGGGCCGCTGCCGCAGCCGTCTGCCCCGCAGTTCGTGTGCCCGCGCTACCAAATCCGGAGGATTTACCCCGCTTGCCTTTGGCCGGCGACGCGTCGGCAGAGACGCCCGCTTTCAGCTCGACCGCCGCTTCACCAGCCTTGACCTTCAGTCCGCTCGCACTGGCACGGTACACCTTGGAGCCTGCCTTATCGGAATAGCGAATGGGCACGCGACCGCCGTTGGCCTTTAGTTTCCCACTGGTGTCGACCTCCGCCCACACGGTCTTGTCCTTGAACTGTGCCTTCATCCACGGCATCTACGAAAACTCCGCCGCCGTCTCCGAGTCGAGCAGCACATACAGCACGAAGGCGCCCAAGAAGGTGCCGAGCGGGAAGTTCATTAGCGCGAGGGCCGACAACCCCATCGCCATGAACCGCCCCCAGTTCTTTCGTTTGCCAATCCCGAATCCCGCGGCGACGGAGAGTCCGCCCATCCCGGCGACCATCACGCCTACCCCCATGCCCATGACCGCGTAAAACCCACCCATTGCCATGAGCGCGCCATCGCCTTCGCTACCGCCAATACCCCCGAGTAGACCACCGGATAGAATCAGCAGAAGCGCCGCGAGCCCGCCGCCTAACATTTGCAGCGCGCCCCATCCGAACATCAGAAATTTTACAGTATCGATGTGTTTACTCATTGTTCGACTCCACGGTGGCCTTGCCACCTACGATCACGGGCTTGCCGTCGGGCCCGACGGTTTGGAACTGTAGCGTATCGCCATCTTGGCGCCTGGTCTGCATCGTCAGCGTAGTCCCAGGAAACACGGGACGCGCAAAACGCACACTTAAGAACTTTAAGGCCCCGGGATCGCCCCCGCACTCGCGGTCGACGATGTCGCGGCTGGCGAAGGCCATCGAACACAGGCCATGCAGGATGACGCCGGGCAGCCCAGCTCCCTTCGCGACCGCCTCGTCGAGGTGTATCGCGTTGTGATCGCCCGACGCATCGGCGTAGCGTCGCGGTTGGTCCACAGAGACCGGCTGTTTGGACGTCCAGTCGGGTTCGGGAAGTTCAACGTTCACTTTCGAGCTTTTCGGCCCTGAAGCCGCCGGGTTCTTCGCGCGAATGAAGTAGCTGGTGCGACCTTCGAGAACACGTTCGTCGCCCACATCTCCCAGCAACGAGAAGGCCAACACCCGGCCCGATGCTTTCTGCTCGGCGGACAGCAGCGCGCCACAGAGCTTCAGCGTCTCGCCTGAACGCAAGGGCCGGACAAACCGCATGGCGTGCTCACCGTGAACCAACCGCAGCAAGTCGATGTCCAGCTCGGGGTCCGTGGCCATCTTCATCATTAAGCCGATCATCGGATGCACATGGTACAGCGGAGGGGCAACCGCAGAGGGCCCTTGATACCTAGGGTTGGCGTCGTTTGTGGCATCGGCGTAGGCCGTAAACGCGGCTGCGTCTAGCGCCCAAGTACCGTGGTCATAGGCCTTGCCCACCAATCCAGCCTTCTTATCCAACATGCGAATCGCCTCCCGCTCACGCCTGAGTCCCGACCGGGTATCCCACACCTCTAGCCCAGACCAGCCGCCCCGAGTTAGGATGCCGCCATGCGAACCTCAAATCGAATCTTGGCCTCGGTGCTCCTTCTCTTGTCCGCGTGCGGCGACGGAGGAGCGGCCCCCGACGCCGCCCGCGCCAAGCCTGTGGAAGTGTTGGAAGAAGCTCCACCCTCTCTTCCTGACATAGATTGCCCAGAGGGAGCAAACTACGTCCATACAGAACTCGACGGCAGCTACGAGCAGTCTTGCGAGGTCTCCGGCGCCAAAACCGGGCCCTTCCGACGGTGGCACAACCTCGACACCAAAGCCGTCGACGGCGGCTACGTCCTTGGTTTGCCGGAAGACACTTGGATCTGGTCCTACCCAAGCGGCGCAAAAAAGACCAAAGGCGCCTACCGTCGTGGAAAAGAGCGCGGAAGCTGGACGTGGTGGTACGAAAGTGGTCAGAAGTCCGAAGAGGGCGACTTCCTATCCGGACGTAAAGCTGGCCAATGGATTCGCTGGTACGAAAGCGGCAAAAAGATGGAAGCGGGCCTCTACCAGAACGGCACCAAGAACGGCGTCTGGAAATACTACCGCGATGACGGCACCAACACGGTCAGTCACCAGGAACAATGGCAAAAGGGTAAAATGAAAGAGGAGAAATTCCTCAACGAAGCGGGCAAAGAGATCCCTGAGCCCGAGGAAGAAGTCGAAGAAGCGAAAGACCAGGAGTAATCCTAGCCCATCCCCTTGGCGATGAGCCGCAACAAGCCAAGCTGTACACTACGAACGTGAACACCGGCACAAGAGGTGGCCAACGCTGGACGAAACCGCCATCACCCAGCTGATTACCAACCTGGCAGCGCTGATATTAATCGCGCCATTTGTAGTACTATTGCACGAGGCTGGGCACGCTATAATGGCGCGCAAAGGTGGTTACCGGGTGACCGCCTTTGGCATTGGTCATGGCCTCCCCTTGTGGAGCGTCTACCTCAGAAATGGCGCGGTGCTACATGTCGGCGCCTGGTTTTTCACCGGTGGAGCCTGTACGGCCATTCCCGTAGGACCGTCCAGCCCTCGTCGAGCCTGGTTTCATGGCGGTGGACTCATTGCACAGGCACTCCTGGCCTTCGCCCTGCTCTTTCTGCCCCGGAACGAATGGGTTTTGGCGACGATGGGTTTCAACATCCTGGTCATGGTGCAGAACCTGCTCCCCTGGCGTCTGGGGGCGCTCGCAAGCGATGGCTGGCATCTCTGGGACGCCCTGAGTGGCGGGGCACGCGGTGGAAGCGTGTTGTCCCAGCGGGCGGCCTTCGAACGTATGGTACGCCATTCCGAATCCATCGGTAGCCCTCTGGGGACGGTCTACGGTCGCGTCTGCCTGGCCTGGACCGACATCTTGGGTGGTCATCCCGAGCGGGGAGACGCCCTGTTCGATGAAGATCCGCCCGCGGCCACCGTCGAACCTTGGGTCGATGCCCTTTACCACTTCGTCTCGGCGGAGTGGCATCGGCTGCAAAATAGGCCGCTCGCAGCACTTCGAACTGCGCGCGAAGCCCATCACAGTGTTTCGCTCACTTCCGTCGTCGATGCCGAAGCGCTCCTTGCCCTCGCCGAATCCCGGGCCCTCATCGACCTCGAAGAATCCGACCAAGCCCTAATGGTGCTCGCGCGCGTCGCCGGAGCGCCGGGCTTGATCGCCGGTCAGGCCGCCGTCGTTCGCCTGTGGGCCGCTCTCGAGGCCGAGGCCGACGATCTCGAACTCGCAACCTGGCAAGTTCTACGCAGAAAACGTTTTTCATGGCTCGATCCCGCCGACGCCTCTTTGGCCCTTGTCGCGGCGTCCCACGAGCTGCAAGCTCACAAACGTCGACACGCCGCCACCGGTGCACTCGACGCCTCTAAAACACTGGCCACCGAGACGCTCGCAAGCTGTCCATCCGAGCTCCAGGATGGGCTTAGGAGACGACTGCGCCCTGTCCTCGCGCCCGGCTCCCCTTCGGCAGGCAAGACGCTCTCAATTAGCCAGCAGAGCCAATCAGATTAGTCTTTTCCCAACGGATACAGAAAGACCGTCGACGAACGGACATTTTGCGGGATATACACCCATTACCTTCCGAATGGAGCCCGTATGCGCAGTCAATCGTTACCCCTCGCTATCCCGCTGACATTGCTCACCATGGCCTGCGGAGAGGGAATCACGCAGTATGATACCGACCTGCCTACGCCGACCCCCACGGCCACCACGACCACGACGACCACGACCGCCACCACGACCACCAGCACCACCACGCAAACCACCGGAACCACCAGCACCACAATCGCCGAAATCTGCGGCAACAACATCGACGATGATGGCGATGGCGTCGACGATTGCTTCGACACCGATTGCCCCGACCTCGACGGCGATGGTGTGAACGACGTCTGCGACCTCTGCCCAGGCGCCGACGACAACCTCGACACCGACGGTGACAGCACTCCCGACGCCTGCGACACCTGCCCGACTGGCGACGACAGCCTCGACGCCGACGCCGACGGCATAGCCGACGGCTGTGATCTCTGTCCCGGCGAAGACGACAACGCCGACGCCGATGGCGACCTGGTCCCCGATGGCTGCGATGCCTGTCCAGGATACAGCGACTTCCTGGACTCCGACGGCGACGGCGCCCCCAACGGCTGTGACATCTGCGCCGGCAGCGACGACAGCCTCGACGCCGACACCGACTCCGTCCCCGATGGATGCGACGCTTGTCCCGGCTTCGACGACAACCTCGACGCCAATGGTAACGGCGTCCCCGACGACTGCGAGATGCCTGGCGACCTCGACGGCGACGGCACAGTCGATGCCTTCGACAACTGCCCCACCGTCCCGAACGGCTCCCAGCTTGACAGTGACGGCGACGGAAACGGTGACGCCTGCGACCTGTGCGTCGGCGCAGACGACTACCTCGACGACGACAGCGACCGCGTGCCCAACGGCTGCGATCTCTGCCCCGGCGCCGACGACAACATCGACTCCGACGGCGATGGCGTACCCGACGGCTGCGACATCTGTGCTGGCGCCCCCGACAACCTCGACAACGACGGCGACGGCGTACCCAACGGCTGCGACATCTGCCCCGCCGGCGACGACAACATCGACCTGAACGGTAACGGCACACCCGACGCCTGCGACACCTGCGCCATCCCCGAGTACGGGTTCCCCGCGCAAGTACCCACGGCCGGCTTGTTCACACCGACCTACCTCGGTGTCACCATGTTCATGACCCTCCAGCAGGGCGACGTGTTCGACGCCACCTACGATGCCGCCGCCGCACCGCTCTCCGCGATCCTCGAGTTCGACATGTTCGACGCCGCCTTCAACATCGTATGCATTGTCCAGTTCGACGCCTCACTAACCATGGCTGCCACCACACCCGTCGCAACGGCAAACGGAATGCCCATGCACGGGTTCTGGGAGCCCACGTTGGTCGCCGGTGATGCCTGGACCGACTGCGGCAACCTCGACCCCGCCTTGTTCTTCGGATTCTCC
Source organism: Rhodobacterales bacterium (assembly GCA_009936995.1). GTDB lineage: Bacteria > Myxococcota_A > UBA796 > UBA796 > JAACDH01. The sequence goes on along the minus strand of JAACDH010000114.1, from coordinate 209 downwards.
GATCCCCGCGCCTATGTCGCCTCAATCCCTTGGGGATTCGGCATCGGCGACATGTCACCCGCCTTCTCCGCGAATTTGGCCGCCGCCGTTGGCGCCACTTACGCCGCCGATTGGGACCCCGCGGCCATGGGCATGTACTTCGACACGGGTGCCGGCATCGCCGATGAGCTCGGCTTCGCGTTTGGCTACCAACGCACCTGCGAGAACGT
>JAACDH010000657.1 GCA_009936995.1 Rhodobacterales bacterium | reverse complement strand
GGTCGCTACCTCCCCCTCCGACCACGGCGAACACGACGGTGGCGAGACAGTCAATAGCGGCTGGTTCAATCCCCGAGAGGTGATGGCCAGGGCTGCACACGGCGACTTCCCCATGGCGCCGCCTACCTGGTGGACCCTGTTCGAACTGTCGGCTCACGCCACCGTCCAAGCGGTCTTGGACGCCGCCCACACTCGGCCGGTCAAGCCCATCCAACCGGTGATGAAGTTCGATGATGCCGGCATTCACCTGCTGATGCCGGGCCACCCCGAGCACCCGGTCGATGCCATCGACGGCCTACCTACCCTCGTCGAGTTCGAGGATGGCGGCTGGGTGGCCTACCTCAACGGCGAGCGGATTGTGCTGCCGTCCTACTAGAGCCAGCTGGAAAGCTCGATGGGTGGCAGCACCAAGCCCACGATGGCCATGCACATCTCGTCGCCCGTCTCTTCTCCCCAACGCACGTCGATCAGTGACGTATCGCCCGTTGCTGCAAGGGCTTCGTCCATAAACGGATTGGACTCGGAGTTGTTGTAGATGCACTCCACGCGAACGCGTCCGCCCGGCTTCAGCACCGGCATCTCGGAAATTTCACCGTCGTAGCTGTAGATCTGCTGAAAGTCGAACCGGTAGTCCGGCGTGTGAATCAGACAGGTGTCCTCGGGGTCGTCGTCGTTCTCGAGGTACACCTTCATATCGACGCCGCGGTAGTGCATATGCGGCATCACACCGAAGACAGGCACGTCGAACGGAAGGTAGTCGTAGGTGTCGAGCACCACGGTCTCTTTGTGCTGCTCGAGCCCAGCCGGGATGAGGAACTCGGCACCATCGCTGTCGTGGGGTCCGGGCTGGACCTCGGCGCCGAAGGGAATGTCGACCAGATAGAACGTGGTGTACTGTGCAGGCTTTTCGGTGGTCCAACGCAGCTTGAAGGACGTTTGATCGAGCTCTGTCGTGTTCCCCGTTGGGTGGTAGTGCATGTTGACCACCAGGGAGGCGCCGGCTTTGAATAGGGTACCGGTGTTCTCTGGAGATTCGATCGGAGGCGCGCCGGGCGTCCAGCCGCCAATCAGGTCGGTCGGCCACACTTCGGGTTCGCCAGAACAGGGATAGTTGCCCTCTTCGTTGACCAGATCTAGGGACTGATTCTCGGGGTCGTTCCACACCAAGGCGTGATGAACCACCAAGTCGTTGTCCGAGATGACCTCTAGGCCTGTGATCCAAACATCCTGATCGTGGGGGACCTCGACGCGGAAGCATTGGTAGATATCGTGGTCACCAGAAACCTCGAACGGCGCCTGTAGGGTGACTTCGGTCTGCACATCCGCGAGCCCCGGGCCAGCGGGTGGGTCGAGGGTCAGCGGCTCGCCTTCGGCGATGTCGTTGTCGATCCAAGCACGAACCAGCGAAATGTCGTCGTCCGACGGACGCGGGTCATCTTTGAACCACACGGGCGGATTGCAGTCATCGGTGACGCGGGCCGCCCAGGGAGGCATGCGTCCCGACTCCATGGCATCGAGGATGGCGTCAGCCCACGGTGTCGCATCCTCGTAGCGCTCCAAAGAAAATCCACCAATACCGCCGTCCTTATGGCACGACCCGCATTTATCGAGGAGCATGGGCCCCACGTCTTGGTACCAGGTCGCTTCGGTCAAAGCGTCGGTCGAGTCATCGACCTTAGGAGAGCCCGAGTCGCAAGCCACCATCAAACCCACCACCATGACCAAACTACGCGACATGAGTACCTCCACCTGCACGTACAGATACCCGAGCCCCCCCTTGGTTCGCAAGCGCCATTTGTAGCGTTTCCGTAGAGGAAGTGTCAGACCGCCTTAAAAGCGTCCGGAGACGTCCAGCGCCAGAAGGTGGCGAGGGTCATACCGGCGACAATGTGCCAAATACCCCACCACGCACAGGTGACGGCCAGGCCGCCCAGTCCGTCGAAGAAGTTGAACACCAGGATCAAGCCCAGACCGCTGTTCTGAATTCCAACCTCCATCGCAATGGCCTTTCGTTCAGGCACATTGAGCCCGGCGACCCATCCACCGGTCCAACCGAGGCTCAAGGCAGTGGCGTTTAGGACCAACACGGGAAAGAAGACCATCCCCACATAGTCGACGAAGAAATCGAAGTTTCCGGCAAATGCCAGCACAACGAATCCCACGAAACCGACCAGACTACCCAGCTGTATTGGACGCCGAATACGCGCGGCCCAGCTGGGGCGTTTCGCCGCGAGCGTCATGCCCAACACAACCGGGATGCCCAAGAGCACCGCCACCGTCTGCACCATATCGACAGGATTCAGAGCAACTTCGGTCAACAGGGCGGCGGTGTCGGGTCGGAGGCTCCCCCAAAACGCCAAGTTCATCGGGGTGCTCACCACGGCGACCGCCGTCGAAATGGCGGTCATGGATACGCTGGTCGGCGTGTCACCATGACTCCAATGGGTGAGGAAGTTGCTGACATTCCCACCGGGACATGAGGCGACAAGCAGCATGCCTAGTGCAATACTAGGTGTCGGCGCCAGCCACCAACTCAGCGCGAATGCGATAGCGGGAAACAGCAGGAACTGGCACAACATCCCCACCAATGGTGCGCGGGGGTTCCGCAGAATTCTCCGGAAGTCATCCAGCTTGAG
>JAACDH010000656.1 GCA_009936995.1 Rhodobacterales bacterium | reverse complement strand
TGTTTGCCGGGCCAGCTGAAGTACTTGGGCTCGGGTGTCGTCGCTGCCCCAGCGCTCGACCCGTTGGTACAGCGGCGCCCAGGCCGGATAGCCGGAGGCGTGGCTAAGCAGTTGGCGCGTAGTGATTCGGCGGTCTACGTCGGGGAGAACCTCACAGATAGGCGCGTCGAGATCGAGCCGGCCCGCGTCGACCAATGCGGCTGAGACCCCCACGCCCGCGAGCACTTTGGTGACGCTGGCGAGATCGTAGACCTGCTCGGCGACGACGTGCCGTTCGGGATTCCGTTGGGCCAAACCGACACTGTGAGCGAAGACCTGCTTGTCTCCGACACGAATGGCCATGGAAATCGATGGCAGGCCGCCATTGGAGACTTCGTCCGCTAGGGTCTTCGCTAGCGACTGTTGCCACGACATCGGTGAAGGGTCCTCGTGGCGTCATCCTACCCGTCGGATGCGGGAGCGCAAGAACCGCCTGCTGGATAGAACGGCAGTTCCCAGGAGGTCCGATGCCCAATCAAGGCTGTCGGTGGTTCGCGCAGCGGAGAGCGTTTGTCGAAAACAGTTGTCAGGGCGTACAAAAAGACGAGGGTTCAGTCGTGTGGACAGGCTGTGTGCCGGCCATAATCATCCTCACGGGACGGTCGACGTGATCGTTCCACGGACCGAGATGCTAAGGTCCTTTTCTCGGCTGCTGCGGCAGCTACTTGGGCTTTCGGCCACCGCTTGCGGCCACGCCTCCATTGAACCCCCAGCCGGGTGCGCCACGTGATTACCCACCCAATTCTAGATCAACTCGCCGTCCAAGGCGTTCGCCTAGGTCTGGACCGAATCGTGAGTTTCTTGGAGCGGATCGGGGCGCCGCACCGTGCCTACCCGGTCGTCCATGTGGCTGGCACGAACGGCAAAGGCAGCGTCTGTGCAATGGTCACCGCTATTCTTGTAGACGCGGGCTACCAGGTGGGGACCACCATTTCCCCCCACATCGAGCACCTCAACGAGCGCATTCAGATCAACGGTCTTCCCGTCGATAACGCCACCCTCTCTGAGGCCATCGAGTCCATCGATCGAGCTCGGTGGGATTGGGCGAGGACGGTGGGTCTCGAAGGAACCCCGCTGACCTACTTCGAGTTCATGGTCGCAGCGGCGTTCACTGTCTTTGCCCAGCGTCAGGTGGATGTGGCGGTGGTCGAAGTGGGGCTCGGCGGACGTCTAGACGCCACCAATGTGGTCGAACCGTTGGTCTGTGCAATACCGTCCATTGGACTAGATCACACCGACCAGCTGGGCAATACGCTGGCTGAGGTTGCCGGAGAGAAGGCGGGTATTCTAAAGAGAGGCGCTTCGGTGGTTGTGGGACCTTTGGCGGCCGATGCACGGTCTGTCTTTCAGTCTCGGGCGAAAGGCTTGGGGTCTCTGCTGTGGGCGCCACCCAATCTGCGTCGCGAACACCGCGGAGGTACTACCTGGAGCTTCGCCACGCCGGAGGGTGCGTTACGCGATGTCAAGCTGAACATGGAGGGGCACCACCAGGGTGCAAATGCCATGGTCGCCCTTGGGGTGATTCACCAGCTTCAGCGTCAAGGATTTGCGATTGAAGAGTCGGCGATTCGAACTGGTTTTGCCCGGGCGATAATGCCTGGGCGTCTAGAGCGCGTGTTGCCAGGGTTGGTGCTCGACGGCGCCCACAACCGCTCTGGGGCGCAGGCGCTAGCGACTTGGCTGGGGCGACAGCCTCGACCGGGGTGCCGGGTGTTGATGCTGGGCATGGGCACCGATCGCCAGCCAAACGGCTTGGTCGAAATTTTGAGGCCGCACTTCGACGAGGTGGTCACCACTCGATGCGCCCATCCAAAAGCCTGGGACCCCATGGACCTCGCGCTGGCGATGCAGGACATGGACTTGACGTTGGCCGCAGGCGGCCCCATCGAACAGGCGCTTCCAGAGATCTACGAAGAGGCCGACGAGACCGTGGTGGCCGGCAGCTTGTTCATCGCTGGAGCGGCGCGGACCTTGGTCAAAGAGGGCCTATTGGATGGCATTACACCCGGGCAGGGGATGCGTGAGGAGTAGCCGCTACCGGCGGGGGCCAAGCTCGCGGACGATGGCTGCGGAGAGCGCGTCGAGGGCGAGTTTTCCGGTGACGTTGAGGGCGATTTGCTCGCGGGCGGTGCGGATGGCCTTCGAGACGGTGTGCAGGCCTTGGGGCCACAGCGCGTCGGACCAACGCTGAACGATGTCTGGGATGTCGGCGTTGAGGAGTTGTCGCTGCGAGTTGGCGCCATGAACGGTGGCGTCGCGGACAAGATCTTCGAGGATCTCGAGGGTGGCGTCGACCTTGGGCCGCCAGTCGGCGCGACGCTTGGCCGAGGTGAGTTGGGCAGACCACTCGAAGCGGGTGTTGAGATCGCCGTTAAGGGCGGTGAGCAAGGCAGCTCGGAGCTGGTTTCGGTTTACCAGTCCACCTTCGGCGAGGGCGAGCGCCTTGCCTGGGCAGCCCTGCGAGAGTCGTGCAGCCGAGTTGGCTTGTTCGCCGAAGCCTCTTGTGGTCAGCCACTGGACCAGTTCTGGAGACGGGACTGCGCCGAATCGAACGCGTTGACATCGGCTGCGAATGGTAGGCAGCAGCGCGCTGGCGTTGGCCGCGACCAGAATGAAGCCGGTGCCATCAGGCGGCTCTTCGAGCGTCTTCAGCAACGCGTTGGCGGCTGAGGGCATCATCGCTTCGGCGGGATCGATGATCACCATCCGCCTGCGGGCGTTGAAGCGTCGATAGCCCGACTGACGGATGAGCTCGCGAACCGCGTCGACCTTGATGGTCCCCGCCGCGCTGTCGGCGAGGGGAGCCAGGGTAATGA
>JAACDH010000655.1 GCA_009936995.1 Rhodobacterales bacterium | reverse complement strand
TAAGCGCGTTCGCCGACACCCCCAGCCTGGTCAACTGCGCCCTCACCGACCTCGACACCCTGGCCACCAGCCAGTCTGGCTCGCTCTCCCGCGCCTTCCCGCCCGAGGCCGTGGGCATGTCCCTCACCTGCGCAAACATCGAGATCGACGGCCTACCCCCCGCGAACTTCTTCGGTGGCGACGGCACCACCGACGCAGACGTGAAGGACGGCAACTCGGGCGGGTGTGGATGTAGCGCCAGCGCCGCACCCACCGGTGCCTGGATCTGGATGGCGCTCCTGCTTATTATCGGCTGCAAACGCGGAGAAGACGCCAAAAACCAGCCCGACGACACAACAACCACGTGGCCCGCCAGCACCGGAATCTGGAGCACCGGCACCGACTTCGACCAGCTCGCAGCCATCGGCGACACTACCTGGCACGGACGCGCCGACTTCGGCGAAGGCGAGCGTGTCTACGAGTTCACCTTCGGAAGCAGCGCGAGAATCGTCGCCGAGACCCGCAACCCGTGGGGACCCGCCCGGGCACGCACAATGCGCACCATCACTCCTACCGCTGCTGGCCTCGAGACGCTGGTCAACAACCCCGCCGGCTGGGAGGCCAGCGAGCTCGAGGGCGAAGCCTCCACTTGGCAAGTCTCTGTGGCAGAGGGCGATCTCCGCACGCTCTCCCTCACCCGCGAGGGCGTCACCGCGACCTTCGACGAGGGCCCTGAACCTACGCCAACCATGGGCCTCACCGCCATCGCCCGTTCCTTTGTCCGCGGTGGACGGGTCGACTACGCCTTCTGCAGCTCGGGCACCAGCGGCTTCGACTACGCGACGCTCTTCGACTTCGCGCGGGGTGGCCACGACGAAGATCTCATCACCGAAGAGGTGGTCGCCGGAGCCACGCTGGGCAGCTGGATACCCTCGTCGGGGAACTTCGACCTCAACGAGCTGAACCAGTTCGACCGAGACGGAGGAACCTCGGTCAACGCCCGCCACAACTGGATGGTCCGCTATGTGGGAACCGTCGACCACCCGGGTGGCGAGTTTTCTATCCGCGAGCGCAACGACAGCGTAGAAGACGGCCTGTGGGTGTGGATGGACCAAGACGTGGGCACCCAGACCAACAGGCTGTTCTTAGAGGTCCACGGCTTCGTCTTCGCCGACAGCACCGCCGACGAACCCAGCGAAAGCTTCGACGCCGGCGACCTTCCCATCGAGGTCATCCTGGTGCGCTGCGACAACCCCATCGAAGACGTCCAGCTGCAGATCAGTAGTCAGGGTTCGAATTGGAGCGCTGCGGCAAACGCGCCGTCGCTCCCCGAGGTGTCGCCGCTGTGGTTCCCCGGCACGTTCTAGTCAACCACCGCGCAACGCCTGTTTAGTAGATTCAACCAGTCTAAATCGAACCCGAGGCAAATCCGTACTGCTCAGGGGCTGCTCGGGAAGCGACACCGAAACGCCAAAGCCTCCCGGGAACACGCGCTCTTCGACTAGGTAGTCCGCGGCCGCATACGGGCTCGCCTTCAGCCATTCCGAGAACGCTCGGTACGTGGAACGGGCATGGTCGCCTGTAAATACCAAGGTTGCCACGCATGGGTATTCGCGGCAATCCAGGCCGTTCCAATCCCCTGCCCCGAGCTGTTCGCGAAACGCTAGAGACAACGCCTCGGGCTCGAAAGTGGGGTTGGAGGGCTCGGGCCATGACGGCGCCGGTCGAATCCGAATTCCCGCCTCCGTAGATCGCCGCAGCCGCTTAAGGGCCACCGCTTCGAGCTCATTCGTGCGTTCGACCACGGTCGCATTGGGAACGCAAGGTGGGACTTCCACCTCGGATACTTTTGGAACAGGCGCGGGTCTAAGTACACCAATACCACCTCCGAGCGCGAGCCCAATCAACACCGACACCACTTGACGAAGCTCGGTCATTGGGGACCTCCAAGCTCGGCGCCCATGGATGCCATGCCCTGCTCGGCGCGCACAGGGACACGGCGGAGTTCCGCCCCGTCCAGATCGATTCGATGTAGCTCAAACACCGCGAAGGACAGATACTCACCAGCTACTTCCACCTGGGACACGCGTAAGAAGCTGCGCTTAAAGTCAGCATAGCCCACGGAATCTAGGGCCTGAAAGAGCCCGTCATAGGCTGCGGGTGACACGGACTTCTTACGTCCGGACGGTCCATTCGTGACACCCACCACGCAGGGGTATTCATCGCACATCAGCAGCACCAAGTCGCCTAAGCCTGCCTCTTCAAGACCCATCTCGACTGACGCTTGTAGTGCAGATGGCAACAGCATGGCCGGCGGTGTCTCGGGCCATGGAGTGGGTTCGCCTACTGCCTCGGCCACGCGTTGCTCTAGTATACGCAAGCTTAAACGCTCCGAGTAAATCGACTGTTCGAGCTGGGCAAGGTCGCGTGCTGTTCGCTCCGGTGTCGTCTCGCAGGCCATCGCGGGCACCGTTCGGGGCAGAACCACCACCGGACCGGGTCGCATTTGCTGAACCCCCAACGCTCCTACGACTGCTCCCGAGAAACCCCAAGCTACGACGTCCCACTTCACGGGCGCCACCACACAAAAAGGGCAGCGCCAACGTCCAGATAGTTGCTCCCCACAAGCCCGAACACACCCCGAGCCATTCGACCGAGAACTGCCGAGTTCACCACGGAATGTGCATGGGTGTTCATGCTGCTAAAGTAAGAGAATTGGCAACGACTGCCACCGTTGACGACGTTTTACCCGCGGGTGGCGTGTTTACTCTACAATGGCGCCTATGATCACAAGTCAGTTCACCAACCTCATCAACAGCGGCATCGCCCCCGGCACAATCGATCCGCGCTACTTGCGTCGAATTCGCAATATCAACCTGACCAGTCTGCTGCTGCTGGCCATTTCTCCGCCCTTCATCGCGCGCTTCGCCATGGCCGCCCAGTGGACCTCGATCTACGTGGTACTGATCACGGCCTTCGTTGGCGTGGCGAATCTAATTTTTCTTCGCAAAACGTACAGTATCGTGGTCGCAGCGCACGTCATCTGCCTGGCGCTAATCGGCAGCATCGTGGCTCACAACCTCATCTCCGGCGCGTTTTCCACGCAGCAACTCGACTGGATGTACGTGGTACCCGTGCTGGCCGGGCTGCTCATCGGTCGCCGCGAGGTGCTTCCGTACTCGGTGCTTAGCATCGTCACCATCTTAGCCTTCTACACCGCTGAAACCCGATATGGATGGTCTGCTCCTGCACAATTGACGGACGACGAGCTGCTTAAGGAGGGTCTGTGGAGCCGACTTAGCGCCGTCCTCGCGCTCTCCGGCTTGGTGGTTGCATTCCTTTTCGAGCGCGACGCCACAGATGCCTTGTTGATGGACGCAGTCGACGACGCACACCGGGCAAATCTCGCCAAATCCGAGTTTCTGGCCAACATGAGCCACGAAATCCGCACCCCTATGAACGGTGTGATTGGCCTCTCCGCGCTGCTCCAGCGCACAAATCTAGACGCCAACCAAGCGCGTTACACCGACGCCCTCCAGCAGTCGGCCGAGACCACACTAGACCTCATTCACAACATTCTCGACCTCTCGAAGATCGAGGCGGGAGCCGTACGGCTCGAGTCTCTCAGCTTTC
>JAACDH010000654.1 GCA_009936995.1 Rhodobacterales bacterium | reverse complement strand
GGGATGTCCCAGGCGGCGCCGTTTCCGAGGGGAGCAGGGTCGCGCAGGTCGCCGGCGTACAAGAACTGGTCGTTCTCGACGATGTGGATGGTGAGGTCCGAGATGAACGGCTCTTCGACCATACCCACAGTGCGCAGCCAGTGGGGGTCGTCGGTCTGGAACATGCTGTCGATCTGGGCGCCGGTGCTGTTGACAGTGGCGTTGGAGGCGTTGGTGAGATCTACGCCGCGGAAGGGCACGGCGTTGATTTGCACCTTGACGAGCAACTCGAATTCGTCGTCGACCACCGAGAATCCAATTGCTTCGTCGATAAATCCAGGGTGCGTTCCCCACTGAGTCTCGGCGGGCGCGAATCGGTCGGCGAGGTCCTCGAAGTTGCTGACGACGTCGCCCACGGTGATCGGCAGGGAGTTTTCGGCCACAGAATACACACCCTCGGGGTGCTCGGCGTTCACGGCACCCAAACGGGTCTGGCTGGCCGGATGGGTGGCGATGAGGCCCTCGACTAAGGCGATGGTGGCGGACTCAAGGGGCAGGACAGGTTCGGTGACGCCCACGTCGAACAGCTCGGCGAGGGTGTTGGCCGGCGGAATTCCGATGGTGACGGACAGGCCCAGGAGCTCTTCGAGGCTGGTGCCTTCGAGGACGGCGTTGTCGGGGGTGGTCCGCATCAACGTGCGCATATTCTGGGCGGGCAACGGCAGCAGCAGCGCCTCGTCGATGGGCAGATCGCGGAGCTGAGCCAGGCTGTTCTCGACCAAACCCAACAGCGGCATGTCGAGGAGCCAGATGTCGTCGAGCACGGACTGCGGCAGGCTGTTGAGGGTGTCGAGGCTAATGGACTGTTCGTAGCCCTCGACGTTGAACTCCAGCATCCACAGCTCGACCGAGCGGGTCTCGCCGGGCTTGAGCTCGCTGTCGACCTGGGCGGAATGCGGCTGTAGGGGCTGGACGCAGGCGGTGAGCCATAGGAACGGCAGGAGATGACGCATCATTGGACGCCTCCGCTGACCAGGATCGAGATCTCGTCGCGCTGGTTCTCACCGGCCACAAACACCCGTAGTCTGTAGGGGGTGCCCTCGTCGTCTTGCGCGTAGGCCACGGACTCACCCACAGGTGGCACCCACTTCTCGTGGAGCTCGTCTGCCATGCCGGGCAGGGTGGTGGTGCTCAGCTTCTGGGTGAGCGCTTCGTCGGAGAAGAAACCGGGGTTCGCCCAGTCATAGGCCGCGCTCTCTTCTCGGTCGTTGGCGTGGATAAAGTACAGGGCGGGGGTACCATTGGAGGCCCTTCGGTAGAAGAAGTCGACCGGTCCGCTGTTCTTTTTGTAGTCCCCAAGTAGATAATCGGCGAGTTCAGCCGACTGGTCTTGGAGGAACGGGCGCACGGCGTCTTCGATCTCGTTTGCGGTGATTCCGATGTCGATGTCGGAGAGGGTAAACGACACGTTGGCTTGGCCTTCGGGGAAGTTGTAGTACCCGTTGTCGTGCAAGTTCACCTGGGCGACTTCGTTGACCAGCTCCCAGACGAACTGACTGGGAGGCGGCGCGCCCAGATCGAGCAGCACGCTAAACTCGGCCCACCCGGCCGGCGCGTTGATGCCAATGTCGACGGTGGCGACCCAGATTACCCAGGCGAGGTAGTACGACTCCTGGTTGACGAAGCTGCCCCACTTGTCGAAACCGGCGTCGGCGATGATGTACTCCAGATCCCAGGCGTCGAGGGTCCAGACCGTACCCACGCCCACGGGAGAGGTGGGGTAGTTGCCCTGACATCCGCCGGTGGTGCAGGCGGGAACAAAGCCGTTGTGTTCGAACATCTTTAGGGACAGATCGACGGTGGGGTTCGGCGCGATACCCGACATGCTGAACATGGTGGGGTCGTTGAAGTCGAACTCGGCGGGGTCGTCGAACGTTGGGCCAGTGTTGTCGACGAAGCTGACCAGGTAGTCCGTATCCGTAGACAGGTCGAGCCCATCGAGCACGCGCAGATTGGAGCGCATGGAGATGTTCATCGCGAAGTCGTCGGTGAGGATTTCACTGTAGGCGGGGACGGCGGGGTCGAGGATGCCCGGATGCACGCCGCTGGGACCAAAGGTGGTGGACAAGGTGGCCATGTCGGCGAGGGCGTCGCCCAGGCTGACGGGGATGACATCGGTACCGCCCATCTCGGGATGTGTGGCGAGTAAGTTCCTCTGCAGAGAGGCACGGACCACGTCGGTTCCGAGGAACTCTTCGGTGTAGCCAAGGTCGAGGGAGTCGGCGAGGATCTGCCCGAAGCCGCCACCGATCCCGAGGAAGTCGGCGATGCCGCGCAGGGCTGACATGGACGTGCCGTCGACGTTGCTGTTGGCGGGCGTCATGGTGAGCACGCGGACCATGCCGTACTCTGAGCTGGAGCGCCAGGTGCCGTCGGCGGCACCGTAGAAGGTTTGGCCCAATGGCGTGAGGTTACAGTTGTGGTTGGGGTCGCTGTTTCCCAGCTGCCAGCTGGTTCCACAGGCGTTTTTGATCTCGGTCAGCGCGTTGGTGAGCAGGGGGCTGGAGTCGAGCTCCATCAGCAGCACGTCGTCGGCCACGGGGCCCAGTAGATCGGCGACCTCGGCCTTGTTGAGGATCAAATCCAGCTGCTGGGGCACGGTATCGTCGATGCCCAGGCTGTACTCTTTCTCGACCGACCAGGTGGTGACGTTGCTGCCTGTGGACGTGCTGGTATTACCCGTAGACTGGGTACCATTGATGGTGTTTGGGTCGCCGAGGCCGCTGTTGAAGTCGTCGCAAGCGCTCAGCACGAGCACCAGCGCGAGAAGGGAGTACCGAGGGCTCATGGGTTGCTCCCAAGGGCGAGCTGCAGGTGGACAAAGGCAGAGACGAGCACTATAGAATACCGCCCATTTCCCAGATCGAAATCAGATTCTGTGACATCGCGGGGCAGGATGCCTTGAACTTCGAGGTCGGTGACCAGATCGGTGCGGTCCGAGAGGCCGAGCTTGCCGGTAGTGGCGCCGATCAAGCGATGACCGTCGGGGGAGGAGACGTCGATGGTGCTGTCGGGGCTGGCGGGTGAGTGGTAGCCCACGGTGAAGGCGCCGAGGAAGCTGGGGCTGAGCTGCGCAGCGAATCGATTCTCGACGTGGAACGTGTCGACCCAGTCTCGGGGCAGGGTGACGGAGAACGTGTCGGGCAATCCGATGGCAGGCTGGGCGAGCTGCGGCGAGGTCAGGGTGAGGGCGAAGCTGTCTAGGACCGAGTAGCGAATCCACGAGAACTGGGTGTCCATCGCGACCTTGTCGGACAGCGCCACGCTGCTGCCGGCGACGATGCGGTTGGGCAATCGGAACGAGAGCTCGCCTTCTCCGGTGATGAAGGCGTCGTAGGCTAGCCCCTGTGCGGCCAGGTCGGTGGTGAAGAACGGGTGGTCCATGTCCATGGCGAAGTCGCCCTTGAACTTGAGTCGTGAGCCGTGCTGGTAGCTGAACCCGAAGGTGAGCTTGTCGGAAGGCTGGATGGCGAGGCCCACGTTGAAGTCGACGCCGATGGACTGACCATCGGTGAACGTGAACGGTCGGGCAAGCACGTCGAGCTCGCGGACGGTGCTGGGCGCGTCGAGGCCGAAGGGGTTGTCCTGGTTGATGGGCGGGTTGGCCAGGGCGTCGTGAAACGGGTCGACGCCCGCGAAGTCTTGGACCTTCGAGATGGACGCTAGGCCGCTGACGAGGCTGATTCCCGCACCCAGGCTGAACACGTCCGAGAGTTCGACGGCGACGGAGCCGGTGGTCTGTGTGGCGACGATGAAGGCCTGTTGAAGTTGGAAACGTTGCGGGCCGTCTTCGGGGAAGTTCAGCGGCGCGGCGTAAGGCACTGCAGTACCGAAACCGAAGACCCAGCGCCCACCGATTTTAGAGGTTGCCACGAATAAATCACCGCTGGGCGCAAACGGGGTGGTGGTCACTTTGTCGTCGAAGCCTCGCCGACTGGGGTCGATGTACTCGGACGGTACGGGCTGGGAGAACTGCAGCGAGTCGGCGATTTGGTAGTTTCCGGTGCGCACTCGGGTGTACGAGATGACGCCGCCGATGAGGCCCAAGCCGCCCATGACCTGGCCGCGCTTGAGGTGGGTGAGCATGGCCGGGTTCCAGTGGACGGCCGCGGCGTCCGCTGTGGTGGGCCCCGACAGGCCGGAGCCAATGGCGGGCACGTCGATGCCCGACGCTTGGGCTGGGGAGGGCGCCATCAAGGCGAGTCCAGCTAGGGCTGCGATGACCCCGAATTTGTGGGCCTGGGACGATGCTTGAACCACCGCCTGCCTCGTCGCCAACATGAACTACTCCTTCAACGCTGCGACAACGGTTTGGCCGGCGCTTCTGGATGGCGTCTACTGGGTTGTAGCGACCAGGTGGTCCGGCTCAACGGCGCGCGCTCTACTTGGGGGCCTACTCGCTCTTCTTGGCCATTAGCATGACCGCCACACCGATGAACAGAATCATCACTGCAGTGGCGCAGCAACAGCCGCCGCCGATGAACCCGGGGACCTGCTCTTCGGGGCTCACGTGGGCGAAAACCGGGCTCGCGGCGTTGAGGACGATTCCGAATCCGGAGCACAGGACACCGAGCGCGCCGACGCCTAGGAGAACCTTTCCGAGGACTGAAACTCCGCCGCCTTCTTCGCCTGATTCTTCTTCATTCATGCTGATCTCCGGTAGGTCTGAGTACCACACTTACCGTGTTCGGGCAGGATGCTCGACACCGCTGACTGGCTATTCCCAATCCAGGCGAGGGTAGTCTCCGGCAACAAGAACCCACGGAAGACCCCAATTGGTGAACGTCGCATGCGTTGGCGTCTGCATTTCGGCGGTGGTCATGGCGGTGCCGCTTCCGGAAGTACTCATTTGAGTTGTGGTTTGGGTGTCCCAGCCCGCGTCCACAACCACGACTCCTGTGGCGTCGTACGCCACCAAGCCGCTGCCCTGAATGCCCCACATGGACGACGCAGCGGTCACCGTGCCGCTGGCGTAGCTGCGTTGAACCAACGGATTGGCCGTACTCCAGGTCTCGGCCACCAAGCCGGCAATCCAAAAGGTACCGCTTACGTCACCCTCGAAGTAGCTGTCTTCAAGTACGCCGCCGTTCATCACCGCGATCAGACCGCCCACGCGGTTATCACCGGTCACCGTCATTCGGCTCACGGAGTTGCTTACCGTACCGCCGTTGATGCTCTGCACCAACCCACTTGTTTTCCAGGAGTTGGACGTGACACTGCCCTCAGCCAGCAATCGTGTGCACAAGCCGGAACAACTGTCGATCATCCCGCCGACAAATCCACCGGTGTCGTTGCTGACCTGGCCAGAGAAGGAGGCATCCTGAATGGTTGCTCCGAAGCGCACCGTTGCAACAACCCCCGCCAGGTGGCCATCTAGGCCGCTGATGATGGCGTCACTGACATGCACGTCCTCAACCAGACTGCCGGACATCAGATCGTGCACCAGGACGGCAGATGCGGAGTGAATACTGACATTCGGGTTTCGGATGTAAAGCTGGCGGATCGTGCCTCCGTCGACCACGCGGAACAGGGCGATACGCTGCCCGGCGCTTGTGCTTTGGTCCGCGTACGTCCAGTTCTCTATGCCGTAGTTGTTTCCGTCGAACGTACCCGTGAACACCGTTACCGGTAGGTAGTTTTCGCCGGTGAGATCGACGTCCGCGCACATCTTGAAATCGTCCCCGCTGTAGTCTCGAACCTCGTCGAGATGGAGCGCGTCGCAGATCAACCATGGGTCGACGTCGGTACCCGCACCCGCGCCGAAGGGAGCGGCTGCGGGGTCGCAATCCGCGCAAGTGCTGAGTGTGGTGGTCACCGAATACCCCGTGTCGGCGGTTTCGGTGGTGACCGAGGGGTACGTTTCAGTGGTTACGACGGTTTCCGGTGGTGTTACGCCGGTCACCTGGTCCTTAATTGAATATTCGGTGTCGCACGCAGCTTGGATGCTCAGAAGCGCTACGGCCGGGAGCCACCCTCGCAGGCAACGTGAAGAAATGGACCGAAAAACGTAGTTAGCCACGCTGGTGCCGCCTTTTTGGAGGTGGTTCTAGGAGAGGCGCTAGCGCGTCTCCTCCCTCATGGTACTCGACCTCTGAACAATAGGGAAGAGGGGCCATGTCACGGCAACGTCCGGTCGTCGCCTGGAACAGACGGAGCGGACCACACTTTGGCTGGGACCGCCTGGTAACGTAGGGCCACGGCAGCGTGTGCCGACTGACCGCCGGGTCAGCGGCGAAGCCACCGGTGGGTACCACGATCCTCGATCCGCACCGCCCAACCCTGGAACTTCGGAAGCCAGGTGGTCGGTGGGAGCGTCTTGATCCGAGCGCCAAGGTTGTGCAGCGTCACCCTTCGAGCGCGGGGCTCGGGCTCGACCGCGAAGCGTAGTGTGCCCATCTTCAGCTCGCGTGGGAACACCCGCGCGAGTGCCTCCATTCGATGGGTCGGCAGCAGGTCAGGCATCAAGTCATCTCGCGACAGAAGCAGCACGTCTTCTCCGCGCTCGATCCCCAGCGAAGCCACCCGCTCGGTCACCCAGGTCTCTAGGTCAGGCCAGGGCAGCGGTTCTGAGTCCAACGCGGCGGCGAGCGCGCCCGCGGCGAAGCGACGCCGGGCTTCGGCGGCCCCCTTCTTAAAGAGGGTGCCACGTAAAAAGAGCAAGCGCACGGCCTCGCGGGCGAGCTCCCCAGAAAGCGGCGTCTCTCGACTATCCAGTAGGTATCCAGCATGGACCCGCTCGACGCATCCGACCGCGGCGCCCCGGGCCATCGCCACCGAGGCCAGACGGTCGCGGCCGATGCCGGCTTCCACCACCCAGCTGGACTGCAGGGGCATGGCACAGGTGGCGATCAGCACGACGTCCTTGCCGTGACCCAGCGCCATCGAGCCGACGACCGCCACCACGTCGACCTTGTCTTCGTCCACCGCAGAGCGTCGACCCAGCTCGATCTCGGTGCCGCCGTTCGACCAGGCCACCTTGCGCTTGCGTCGCCGAACGACATGTACGCAGTCCGGCCAGGCTGCCATTAAGGTCTGGGCCACGGCATTGCGATCCAGGGGGCGGTACCCTTCCGGCACGTCGAGGGCTTGCCGCAGCCGCCGCGCCGCTTTGCGCGCTTCGCGAAGGACCCATCCGTGAAGCCCGTGGGTCTTGGCGTCGCCGAGCTCCATCGCCCGCAGCAGCCCGGTCACGTCGCAGCCCTCCGCCCTGAGATCGTCGCCCGGTCGGGGGCCCGCCTCGAACAGATCCCGGCCCATCGAGAGGACCGCCACCAGATCGACCATTCGGGAGGCCATGTTGCGAAGCTCTCCCTCAATGAGCAGCCGCCCGTGGCGCGCATCTAGCGGCAGGCCGAACAGCCGTCGACCACGCTCGGTGATGGCGTGTGATGTGTCGATAGCTTCAAGAGACAACAGATGCGCTCGAGCGGTCTGTACTGCGTGCTCGGGTGGCGTGTCTAGAAAGGGTAAGTCGAGCAGCGGGTGTCCCGCCGCGGCCGCGGCAAGGACCAGGGGGACCAAGCTCTCCCGATGGAGTTCGGGTGGCGTCCGCTCGCGCAGGAGCGCTCGCTGCCCCCAGAGTCGCAGCGCGATTCCCGGAGCCGTGCGTCCGGCGCGCCCCGCTCTCTGCTCGGCGGAGTCCATGGCAATGGGCAGCAGGGTCAGGTAGCCCCGGTCGTTCTTGTATCGGGTGCGGCGGACCAACCCCGTGTCGATGACCACCCGGGTTCTTGGGAGGGTGACGGAGGTCTCGGCGACGTTGGTCGCCACCACGATTCGCTGTGGACCGGTGGTCTTGAACACCCGGGACTGCTCCGCGAGGGGCAGGCCACCATGCAGCGGCAGGACCTCACCGAGATCGCCAACTTCGCGACAGACCCGCTCGATCTCGGCCTTTCCGGGAACAAAAACGAGTCGGTCGCCCGGCTCATCAGCGACGGAGAGCAGCGCCTTACGTACCCGATCTGCGAGTCCATCGGCATCGGGAAGCGTGCGGTCTGCGTGGGTGTACCGAACCTCAACAGGGAACGTGCGTCCTTCGCCCTGGAGGTGGCGCCCTCCGATGTGCTCCGCCACCCGGTCCCCTTCGATGGTGGCAGAGAGCACCACCAGCCGGGCACGTCCGGGAACCAGCGCTAGGAGCAGGTCCAGATCGAGGCTGCGTTCATGGAATTCGTCCAGGATCACCGTGCGGAAACGACGCTCCGTATCGGCCAGGATTCTGAGCGCCACGCCGGTCGTGACATAGACGATCGGGGTCTGGGGCCCTGCGCGTCGTTCGCCACGCACGATGTATCCCACGTCCCTGCCGAGCTGGGGACCGGCCAACCAGGTTGCCAGGCTGCGCGCAGCCACCCGGCGCGGTTCCACGACGAGCACGGGGGCTTCGCACCAGGTCGGCACGCGACTAGACTTGCCGCTGCCGGTGGGCGCCGTGATCACCACTGGCCCCGTCAGCGCGTCGAAGGCTGACCTCAGCGCATCGATCGGGAGTGGGG
Organism: Rhodobacterales bacterium; assembly: GCA_009936995.1. Taxonomy (GTDB): domain Bacteria; phylum Myxococcota_A; class UBA796; order UBA796; genus JAACDH01. The sequence continues at coordinate 2,771 of JAACDH010000654.1, read as the reverse complement.
AGTCTACCACGACATCACGACCCGCCGCGGCCGCCGCTCGCCCCCACCCTGAAGGCATGTCCGACCCCACGACTGCATCGCGTACTCCCCCGGGCACACCCTACCGGGTGCTTCATGGGTTGTCCCGCTAATGCTGCTTGGGGACAGCGGCGACACAGCGCTCATGTTTGCACAACGTCCGGCCAACGCGGGCGGTCCAACTGCACCTCGGCCCGCCATACACGCCGGTAATCGGGCGCGCCAATGCGAGGGGCGTCCTCTGGCACTCGGCTGTGCTGAAGTGGCGCTGGGCAACTGGGGAGGACGCTTCTGGCCGTTGCCTAACGAGGGTCGCTCGTGCCGACCGTTCGCGTTCCGCGAGCCCTCGCCGCTGGCCCCGAGCAGCAGTCTATGGAAATGCACGTGAAGCTTCATCGCGACAGCCCCTGCCACACCCGTCGGCGGACGCCGGCCAAAATCCTGGAGTGGTTGAAGCTCGATGACCCTCGCCGTTCTGCGCTACCTCAACCGAAATGGCACGCAAATCGGGGCAAGGTCATTCGTGGTTACGCGAATCGCAACTTGGGCAAATCTCGTGAGAGACTGGCGTTCCGTTCTGGATGTATTCCATCAACGGCTGCCACTCGCCATTTTTCAGGGACACCGACTGACACCAGGCGCAAACCGGGAGCAGGGATTTCAAGAGCGAGAGTCGTTTAACAGATCTCCGAAATTCAATGAGGGTGACCACCGAATCTCTGATGGTACTCAATGCCTCAAGCTGAGTGGGAGACAGCGTCGACGCCTCTTTGCCTATTACACAAAGTGTACCTATATTTTGGCCATTTTTCATTTTTAACGGTGCGCCCGCATAAAATCTAATGTTGGGGTCAAGCGTCACCAGGGGGTTGGTGGCAAATCTTGAATCCTTTTGTGCATCGGCAACGATAAAGATGTCATCTTGTTGGATAGCGTGGTTACAAAAAGCAATCTCGCGAGATGTCTCCTGGGGAACAAGCCCGACCCTTGCCTTGAACCATTGGCGGTCCTCGTCGACCAAACTCACCAGACTAATCGGCATCTCGCATACCAGCGCAGCCAGCTTGACCAGCTTATCGAATGAATCTTCTGATGCTGTATCGATGATATCGTACAACTCGAGGGTTTCAATTCTATGCTGCTCGTGCTCATCCATTCTGGATCTACTCTCTGTACTTGAGGGCTGCAGCGCAGGGTGTTTTACGAACGCGTTTTCGATTCCCACACTAATCAATTAATGCGAGCAATTGCAAATAATTTGGGTCAAGCGCGATCTAGTGCACATGTTTTCGGCGAAGTCGGACGTTTGAGACTTCACGGTCATCGTGGGCCCTCGTCAAATGAGAACCAGATGGGTGGTCTCCCTGTATTGGGTTCCGTGATCAGGGAGGAGCACGATGTAATGTCTGCATCCTCGCGGCGTTTCCAACCACAACGCTGAAGCAATGGGAACGCCCGGAATGTTGCCGGTGGAAGGTCCACCTCTGGCGCTGTTTCAGTCTCTCTTGGCCAGGGTTTCGGAGATCTCGGATAGGCGGTCATTCATGCGGAAGAACAGAATGAGAATCTCGCGATAGATGCATGATCGGGCGATAGGCCAACAAAACGCCAATCCCACCTAGGCTCCCGAAGACAATTTGAGGCGTATCGACGTCGTCAAGGAGTCAGCGGCGCTGTCCGAAGGAGGGCTCCGAACGGCGACGACAATACCCGGCCCGTCGACGTGGCGTTCAGCGACGACCAGGATAGGGACAGGCCTTCAGGAGTCCAAATGCAAGACGCCACCATCGTCAGTACCTACGAAGCTGCCATCCCGGACGACCCAAGGGTCCAGCGCAAGCGCATGTTCGGCACACCGTGCGCCTTCGTGAACCGCCAGATGTTCTTTGGCACCTTCGAGAACACCATCGTCGCAAGGGTCGGACCGGAACGGGCCGAAGAGTTGGCAGAGCAAGCGTCGATGCAGGTGTTCACCCCGCAAGAGGGTCGGGTTTGGGCCGACTACGTGCAGCTTGACATGCCCGTCGATGAAGCGGTTCTGGCGGTTCTGGCAGTCGAGGCGCTGGCGTGGGCAGCAGCGTTGCCCAAGAAGGCGAAGCGGCCCAGCCGATAGCTTCGCGGTGATAGCTCCACAGGGAGCCGCCGTCCGTGACACCTCGTGTTGTTGCCATCACCGGCATCCAGTTACCATTCTTTTCAGGCGGCACCGACGGCCGAAACGCCACCAAACTGCGCGGTCGCTTCACGCCCAGAGTGCCCATGTCGTATGCACGGATGAGAAGACCGGGATGCAGGCTGTGGAGCGAAAGTACCCGACGAAGACATCAAGGCCGGGGCAGCTCTGAAGTCGCGAGCGACGAGAAATGTGAGCCCGCTGCATCTCAAGCGCAACGGGCTTTACGGATCTATCGGTGACTTAGAAGTCGGTAGCGAGGTCGTCGAACCAGAAGGTTCCGCCGCCGCCGCTGGCGCCGTTGGTACTGAAGTCGAAGGACAGGATCTCCGAGGTGTTGGCCAGAGTGACTTGTCCATTTTTGAGCGAGGCGATGCGACAACATTATCGGGGCGCCAGAGGGATAGTGGGCAGAACTTGGGTCAGGTTCGCCCTGGAAGCGGCCGCGACTCTGGACCCCGTCGACGAACCGCACTAGGGGGGGGCATGCACACGCCCCTCAACGTCCTCGGTACGCCCCTCAAGTCATGCTCCCGCGATCCAATGACCGGATGGTTTCGAGACGGCTGCTGTAACACCG